>JADFNE010000017.1 GCA_022563535.1 Myxococcales bacterium | reverse complement strand
TCAACTTTTCCGGCAAGCGATACAATATTATTCCCTACGGCGTGCGCCGGGAAGACGAGTGCATCGACTACGACGAACTGCGCAAGCTGGCCCTCGAACATCGACCCAAAATGATCCAGTGCGGGGCAACGGCCTACTCTCGCACGATCGATTTTGCTGCCTTCCGGAACATTGCCGACGAGGTTGGGGCCGTGCTCTTTGCCGACATCGCCCACATTGCCGGGTTGGTGGCGACCGGAATTCATCCCAGTCCGATCGGCATCGCTCAAATTGTCACCACCACCACCCACAAGACCCTGCGCGGACCGCGAGGTGGGTTGATCCTGTGCGACGAGGAATGGAAGAAGAAGATCAACAGCTCGATCTTCCCGGGGTACCAGGGCGGCCCGTTGATGCATGTGATTGCGGGCAAGGCCGTTGCCTTCAAGGAAGCGCTAGCCCCGGACTTCAAGTCCTATTGCCAACAAATTGTCGTCAATGCCAAGCTGCTGGCGAAAGAGTTCATCGGGCGTGACTTGCCTGTAGTCTCCGGGGGCACGGACAATCACCTGTTCCTGCTCTCGCTGGTCGGTCGGGAAACGACCGGCAAGACCGCACAAATTGCGCTGGACCGCGCCGGGATCACGGCCAACAAGAACATGGTGCCCTTCGACCCGCGCAAGCCGGCGGTCACGTCGGGAATTCGCATCGGCACGCCGGCCGTGACGACCCGCGGAATGAAGGAGGCGGAAATGGTGCAGATCGCCGGCATGATCGCGCGCGTGCTCGAACGCCCGGACGACGACGCCTTGCTCGCTGAGATTCGCGGCGACGTCGAAAATATGTGCCGCAAGTTTCCGTTGTACCCGGATCGCTGGAGCGACCAGGACTGATCGATGCGCTGTCCCTTCTGCGCGGACGATGAAAATAAAGTCATCGACACCCGACTCGCGAAGGATGGCGGGGAAATTCGCAGACGTCGGGAGTGCGCGGAGTGTGGTCGGCGTTTCACCACTCGGGAACGCCTCGAGACGGTGTTGCCCCGGGTGATCAAGCGCGACGAACGTCGAGAAGACTACGATCGCGAAAAGCTGCGCGGGGGCATCGAGGCAGCCTGTGTGAAGCGACCCGTGAGTGCAGACGCGATCGAGAGTTTGCTCGACGCGGTCGAACGGGCGGTTCACGACAGTGGTGAAAAGGAAATCGCCAGCCGAGATATCGGCGATCAGACCATGCGCGGTTTGATCGACCTCGATCACCTCGCAGCCGTTCGTTTTGCTTCGGTGTACCAGAACTTCGAGAGCGGTGAGGACTACATCGCGTTCTTCGCAGAGTTGAAGCAAAACGAGATTCAAGACGAGGACCCAGACGAGGATTCCGCGCGATGAAACCCGAGGTTGCCATGCGATTCGCCCTTGCGAAGGCGAGGCGGGCCTCCGGACGCACCTTTCCGAACCCCGCGGTAGGTGCGGTCGTCATTCGCGGTGACCAGGTGCTCGGCCGCGGTGCCACCCAACCCTATGGCGGGCCCCACGCCGAAGTCATGGCGCTGCGCGCAGCGACCCGACGCGCAGGTGCGGCGGCAGTGCGCCGTGCCACCCTCGCCGTGACTCTCGAACCCTGTTGCTTCACCGGTCAGACCGGACCGTGCACAGAGGCCATCCTCGCCGCAGGCATTCGCAGGATATTTGTGGGATGCCGAGACCCCCACCCACGGATGCGCGGGCGCGGCATCGCGAAGCTTCGTCGCGCAGGCGTAAACGTCGAGGTCGGCGTGCTCGAAGCCGACTGTATCGAGCAACACCGAGGATTCTTCTCGCTGTGCAAGCGGGGGCGTCCCTTCGTCACCCTGAAGTTGGCCACGACCCTCGACGGTCGGATTGCCACTGCGGCCGGGGAGTCGCGCTGGATTACCGGAAGCGCTTCCCGCGAGCTGGTTCACCGCCTGCGGGCGCAAAGCGACGCAGTCATGGTCGGATCGGGAACCGCGCTTGTGGATGACCCCGAGTTGTCGGCTCGTCTGCGGGGGCGGGTTGTTCATCGACCCGTTCGGGTGCTCGTCGATTCGAAGTTGCGCGTGTCGCCCAAGTCCAAGCTTTACGCCGGACTGTTGCCGGAGGCCGAGCGAGAATCGGCCGTTTTCCAGACCTGGGTGTTGTGCCGCGCACGAGCCCGCGGTCGCGCGGCAATTGCCGCGACCGGAGCGCGATTGATCGATGTGCGTACCACGAGTCGCCACCTCGACCTGGGCGCGGCCCTCGATCGCCTGGGGGAGGCGGGGCTGACGACGCTTCTAGTAGAGGGGGGAGGCGAACTGGCCGCAGCGCTGCTCCGCGCCGATCTGATAGACGAGATACACTGGATCCAGGCCCCGATTTTGATCGGTTCCGACGGCAGGTCGGCGATCGGAGCGCTTTCGCTCGATCGGTTGCGCGACGCCGTTGTCCTCGACGACGTCGTCGTGCGCCGAAGCGGGGATGACCTCCACATCCGGGCCCGGGTTCGTGGGGCGAAAGGATGACGATGCCGGTGTTCGGCAGATGGATCGAAGAGAATTGGTCAAACAATTCGTCATGGGAAGGGACATCGCTTCGATGAAGACCTATCCCGTGAACCTCGATGCTACGGGTCTGCAGCTTGCGGTCGTGGTTGCGCGTTTCAATCACATGATCAGCACTCGTCTGCTGCAGGGGTGCAGCGAGACCTTCTGTGAATTGGGGGGGCGACTCGAAGACTTGCACGTCGCGTGGGTTCCCGGCGCCTTCGAGATCCCCCAGGCCGCGCGGATGCTCGCCCAGAGTGGCCGCTACAACGCCATCGTGACCCTCGGCTCGGTGATTCGCGGGGGCACGCCGCACTTCGATTACGTGTGCAACGGAGTGACGGATGGGGTGCGAGAAGTGATGCGCGACACCGGCGTTCCGGTGTCGTTTGGGGTTCTCACCGTAAACGACATCGACCAGGCGATGGACCGCGCAGGTGGCTGCGAGGGGAACAAAGGTGCGGATGTGACCCGTGCCGCGGTCGAAATGGCGAACCTATGTCCTTCCCTGGCCAAGGCACCCCCATCGGAGGACGTATGACGGAGCCAGCGGAATCGCCGTCCAGCGCGCGCCATCGGGCGCGAGAGGTCGCCCTGCAAACTCTTTTCGCGATGGATCTCCAAAACCGACCCCGACGACTGGAGCCTAAAACTGACGCGCTCGAAGGTGAGGAACCCAAGCTCGATGCTCCTCCTCCCACCATCGCGAAGACATCCCCCGCGAGTGCGTCCGAGGTATTCGACGGGGTCGCCGAACATTTCGAGATGCCGCACGCGGCCCGGGACTTCGCCCTCGAACTCGTGGTTCAAGTTGTCGCACACTGCGAAGGGCTCGATGAGATCGTGTCCAACCACGCCAAGAATTGGCGAATTTCGCGCATGGCGATCGTCGATCGCAATATTCTGCGCCTTGCTACCTTCGAACTTGCCCATACCGAAACGGCCGCAGCCATCGTGCTGAATGAGGCGGTCGAATTGGCCCGGCGCTATGGCAGTGACGAGTCGCCGCCGTTCGTCAACGGAGTGTTGGACGCAGTGGCCAGAAAAGTGCGCTCAGGGGAGTTCGCATGACTGGAATCCTCGATCTCGAACTCGGGGACGAACCGCTCGAGCGAAGCAAGGTTGATCTCGTGGTGGCGGGTATTTTCATCGACGAGCTGCCCCTTCGCGGGGGTGCGGGTCGGGTGGACTGGCGACTGTGCGGACTCGTTTCGGATCAGATCCTGGCAGGAAGAATTCGCGGAGCCCGGGGTGAAGCGCTGTTGATCCCGTCCACCGGCCAATTGCGGTCGAACAGGGTGATGGTGCTCGGCCTGGGGGTTCGTTCGAAGTACAAGCTGGAATTGATCGCCAAGAGCGTTCAACAGGCCGTATCGCGCGCGACGGCTCTCGCCTCGCCATCGATCGCCATGGCACCGCTGGGAATTGCCGGGGACGAGTTTCCGCGTTGCGCGGAAGCCATCGTGGCCGGGGCCGTCGCGGGTTTCGAAGCATCGACAGCCAGCCTGCGACTGCGCATTGTACTCCCCCCCGCCGAGGTGAACCGCGGAGTCCAGGCGGTCGCCGCCTATCTCGGTACCGTCGCGACTCCGAAGCTTCGCTTTCAGCGGAAATCCGGGCGAATCTCCTCATCCCAAACATCTCGTGCAAGGTCTCAGGAACTGGCAGCACCCCACCGAAGCCCCCGTTAGTCAAGCGGGAATTGGGATATCGCGGAGTTGCCGAGAGGCCCAAGGGCGATTCAAGTCTCTCCTCGTTCGGCCGATCATCTCCGAGTGGGGCTGTCGTTCTCAGTTCCCGACTTAGCTGCAGATCATTCACGCTGCGCGCATTCTCGTTGCGTGCGGACTGGCTGATTTGAACGGGGTCCATGTCCGCTGAGATCAATGTGTTGTTTGTTGTAGAGCGAGCCGGAGTGCGCAATGAGCTTGATCGGAAGTCTTGAAGACCTAGGTCTGGGAGACATCCTTCAGATAATCCACCTATCGCAGAAGTCAGGCGTGCTCAGTATCCGTGGAGATGGGGGGGAGGGGCAGATCGTCTTTCAGAACGGTTTGGTCCGCCTTGCCACGATGAAGGGCGATCCAGAAGATCTCCGGGGCTTGCTCGTCCCCGGATGTTTTGTCAGCGAAGCCGACTTCGAGGTTGCGGCCAATTTCGCGAAAGAATCCGGTGTGGAGCTTCTTGCTGCGCTGGAACAACAAACATCGATCAGTCTCGAACGTATCGATTCCCTGCGACGCGAATGCGCCGAGAAGGCGGTCGGCAGGATGTTTTCCTGGGTCTCCGGTGAGTTCAGCTTCGACGTGGGTGCCGAGAGCGATTGGCTGAACAACGAGATGGCGCTCTCGACAGGGGTCAATGCCCAGTTCATGGCGATGGAAAGCCTTCGCATCTGGGACGAAAGCCACCGCCCGGGTGGGTCAGAATCCGACGATCAAAGCGTTGCAGATACCGGGACAGACTTGAACCTCGATCTCTCGGCGGAAGAAATGTTTGGCGTAACCGAAACCGCTGCAGCTTCTGAAGATGATGGCGTTGTCGAAGAAGTCGAAGTCATCGAGGAACTCGAACCCGTCGATGTCGATACAGTCGAACTCGTCGAAGATTCGTCAGTCGGCCCGGAAGGGATTTCGGAGATCATTGCCGAGGACACTTCGCAAGGCCCAGTAGACCTGCTCGTCGAAGCGACCGCCGAGCGGGTTGCGCCAGAGATGGAAACCGGGCAAACGCTCAAAGACGAAGTTCTTCCGCCGGTGATCGTCATCGATGAATCTTTGTCGGTGCTCAATTGGGCGCGTCAAGCGCTGGCGAAGCATTTTGCCAGCGTTCACGTGTTTCAGCGATCGCAGGAAGGCCTCGGTCGCATTCGCCAATATCTCGCTCGTGCCCAGGCGCCCATCCTGCTGATCTCTCCAGAGATCGATGGCAACCCTTTGAGCGGCATCGTGGACGCCGCCGATTATGTGAATCGCCTTCGGGGGCAGGCTCCGCACATGCCGATCGCCTGGTTGGTTGCGGAAGACAAGGCCGATGGATGCGCGCTTCCCGTCGCCCTGCCGATCGCTGTGCACCCTTCAGAGAGCGCGATGCAAACCGCAGATTCGCCCGATCAACAGATCCTGGCTCAACAACTCACGGCTACCTTGCGCGAAGAGTCGGCCCGACTTCTCTCGAAAGGCCGGGCGAGTGGCGCATCGTCGGCTGTGAAGGTCGAGGCTCGGCGCGAGATGGCACCGGCCAATGATCTCGAGCGGCTCAAGATCGCAACACAAGCCCTGAGCGACGCTTCCAGTCGCGGCGAGGTTCTACCGCTGGTGATTCGCTTCGCGGCGGAATCCTTCGAGCGCGTTGCAATGTTCATGGTTCGCGGCGAACAGATTATCGGCATGGCTCAGCACGGACTCGAAGCGACCGGGGGGCCGGACGACGTCGAGATGAGGGCCTTGCAGTTCGAGCGTTCGGAGGTGGGCAGGTTCTCCGAGGTCATCGAGAGCCTGAATCCGATTCAGGTGCCGGTACGCGACGCAGGAGATCAACGATTGTGTGAGTTACTCGGAAGCGAGCCCGGTAGAAATGCCTACATTGCCCCGATCGTGAGCGGCGAGCAGGTGGTGGCTTTGCTGTACGCAGAAAATGGTCCGAGTGAAGAAGATCCAGGGGATACGAGCGCGCTAGAGGTGGTCTTGCATCACGCGGGGATCGCACTCGATCGCGCCGTCCTGGAACGCACCTTGGCGGAAGCCGACGAACAGCGCTGAGCCATGCTTCCGCTGTGGCTCGATGATTCAGCTACGGCCGTCCCCCGGATTCCGCCCGCACAGGTACCTGCCAGGCCTGTGCAATTCGCGAGTCAGCGATTTGCTAGAAGCCTTGGAAGTCCTTCTCCCATCTAAAGAAAGCTCAATGTCCGCCGATAAATAGATGCGTTCCGTGAACGCGTGACTCGTATCGGGAGGAAGCATGTGCAGCGCATTTTAATCGTCGAGGACTCCGCCACGATGCGGTCCTTGCTCGCGTCAACGCTCGAAGAATTGGGCGACGAGGTGAAAGTAACCGAGGCTTCGAGTGGTTTCGAAGCTTTGCGCTTCCTGCCGCGAGAAGATTACGACCTCGTCGTGACAGACATCAACATGCCGGATATCAACGGACTCGAACTCGTTTCGTTCGTCAAGAGCAATTCGAAGTATTCCTCCATCCCGTTGATCATTGTTTCTACTGAAGGCTCTGAACGTGATCGAGACAAGGGGTTGGGCCTCGGGGCTAACGCGTATCTGGTCAAGCCATTCGAGCCGGAGACCCTTCGCGAAGTCGCACGGGATCTACTCGCTCAATCGACGCCCAAGAAGGGGTAGGTCGGCGCCGTGGCAGCCAAGAAATCCAAGCGGAAACAAGCGCGACCGAGCAAGGCCGATTTAGAATTCGTCGCGGAAGCGGAAGAGATTCTCGAGCGGATGCGCGAGGACCTGGCCAATCTTTCGGACCAGCGGGCGAGCGGCACAGAAGTCGACCCCGATCTCGTCAACAGCATATTTCGCTCGGCCCATTCCATGAAGGGATTGGCGGGGCTGTTCGGGCTAGAGACCATGAGCGAACTCGCTCACCATCTCGAAGACATCCTCGACAGCCTCCGGCTTGGACGCCTGTCGATGGAAAGTCCCGCCCTGAACCTGCTCGATGAAGCGGTCGAGTTGTTTTCACTGCTCATGCGACGTCTCGGCGACTCAGACTTCGAGCCTGAAGCGCAGAGCAGTGTCGAAGAACTCGTGAATCGAATCGAAGCGGCGGTACAGGAGCGCGTCGAATCGGATGATACACTCACAGGGCTCGATCTGGATCCATCCCTGTTGCGCGCGCTCACGGAGTACGAAGAGCACCGCCTGCGCGAAAACATCAGTCGCGGCCGGCACGTGGCGCTGGTCGATTCCACGTTCGAGATCATCGCGTTCGAAGAAGGCCTGTCAGAGCTTTCCGAGGCGATCCGCGAAGTTGGCGAAGTGGTCTCTACACTGCCGTCGCCCGGTGATGCCCCCGAGTCGCAGATCCGTTTCTCGCTCCTCGTCGCGTCCGATCTTTCCAGCGACGACATTGCCGAGCGCCTCGATTTTCCCGACACCCAAGTGCGATTGGTCATTGCTGGGACCACCAGTTCGTCGAGCAATTCGCCCGAAGAGACCGCGACCTCCGAAGAGTCAAAACCGAGCCAGGCCGGGCCAAATGGTTCCGAGCCGCAGAATCCGACCGCCGATGAAGCCGCCGCTGATCTGTCTGCGGGAATAGGCTCTCTGAAGTCGATCAGCGCAACCGTTCGAGTCGACATCCACAAGCTCGACGATCTCATGAATCTGGTCGGAGAGTTGACCATCAGTCGCATCGCCATTGCACGGATTGCCGAGAAGCTGGCGACAGATTCAAGCACCCGGCGTATCGCCTCTGAGCTCTCGAAAGCCCATAAGACGTTGGATCGAAAACTCAAAGAGTTGCAGAGCAGCGTCCTTGACGTGCGCATGGTTCCCCTGCGACAGATCTTTGAAAAACTCTCCCGAGTCGCTCGCCGACTGCAGCGCGATCTCGGCAAGACGGTCAACCTCGAGTTCAGCGGCGTAGACACCGAACTCGACAAGCTGATCGCCGAGAAACTCGTGGACCCGCTAATGCACATCGTGCGGAACAGTTTCGATCATGGGATCGAGTCCCCAGAAGAGCGCGTCAAGCTCGGCAAGAGTCGCGACGGAAACATCCGCATTGATGCGTTTCAGCGCGGCAATCACGTGGTCATCCAGATCGAAGACGACGGTTCCGGAATCGATCCGGTGGCGGTGCGCGCGAAAGCCGAGGCCCTGGGGCTCGTGGACGCCGACGCGGTGCTGACAGACAAGGAATGTCTGAGCTTGATCTTCGCCCCCGGTTTTTCGACTCGGAACGAAGTGAGCGGGACCAGTGGGCGCGGTGTCGGGATGGATGTCGTGCGCAGCAACCTGAGCGATTTGGGTGGCATCGTCGACATCAGTTCCCAATTGGGCCGTGGAACCACCTTGACCCTGACCCTGCCCATCACCCTGGCGATCATACAAGCCCTGATCGTGGGCGTCGGAAAGCAGCGTTTCGCGATTCCCCTCAACTCGGTTCTCGAGACCCTGCTGATAGATTGTTCTGAGATCCAACACAGCGAGGGGCGAGAGATTCTCAATTTGCGTGGCGAACCACTTCACCTGCGCAGGCTGTCCGATGAGTTTGGTCTGAGCCACTCCGAAGATGAACGTCAGTATGTGGTGGTGCTCGCGCTGGGCGATCTGCGCGTTGGCCTGCTGGTCGATCAACTCGACGGCCAGCTCGACACGGTCATCAAATCGATCCAGGGTCCCATCGCTCAAGTTCGTGGGATCGCCGGTGCGACCGAACTGGGGGATCGCGGTGCAGTGTTGGTAATCGATGTTTCGGCGATCATCGAGGATGCGCTTCGGCGAAGGGACGCGGCATGACGGCTCGCAATGTCGGATCGGACGAAGGCCGTGACAGCGAGATCCCGGAGTGGGAGCGGTTGGGGCGCGGTGCCTCGGGACATGACGTTTCAGACGAGGAGCCGGAGATTCTCCGGGAGCTGTTGACCTTCGTGTTGAACGACGCGCCGTACGCGGTTCCCGTCGATCAGGTGCGTGAGATCATACGCTTACGAGAAATTACTCCCATGCCGCGCGTGCCCGACAGTGTCGTCGGCGTCGTGGCGTTGCGCGGGGAAGTCGTGCAGGTGCTGGACGGACGCATGCGACTGGGCCTCGCGCTCTCGCCACCGACGCGGCGCAGTCGAATCATTGTTCTGCACGGGGAAGACAACGGAGTTACCGGAGTTTTGGTGGACGCCGTAGACCAGGTCCTTCGGGTTTCCGAGGATAAAATCTCTCCCGCGAGCTCGAGCCAGAGTGGGGCGGTAGTCGAATTTTGCAAGCGCGGGGATGAGTTCGTGTCGATCGTCGACATGGCTCATGTATTGGATCTAGATGCGAGTTGATCAAGAAACAACGCTGCCGGTGAGCGAAATCAGTCTCGCGTGCTTTGAAGCGCGTGGGCAGTGCTATGCCTTCGATGTCGGGTTGGTGCGCGAAATCGTTCGCCCTCAGGAAGTCACGCCTCTTCCCAATGCTCCGGAACTGATCGATGGTGTCGTGGAGTTGCGCGGGGGCCTCGTGCCCTTGCTCGATCTCAGCCGCGTGTTGGGTGGCGAAGCGAGCGAGGAGACGCCGGCCTCACGCATCGTGGTTCTCGATTGCGATGGGTTGTTGCTCGGGTTGCGTGTGGATGCCGCAAACTACGTACTTTCGATCGACCCAGCACTTTTGGAAGATGTACCCGACCTCGCGGTTCAGGCAGGTTACAACGTCGTTCGCGCGGTGGTCCGGCGTTCTGATGGGCCTCCAATCATGGTTTTATCTGTGGAGACAATCTTGGAAAATGTTTATCGCTCCGCCTTGGCGAGCCCGGGAGAAAAGTAATGCAAAACGATTCGCTCCCAAGTGCGCACCATATGCGCCAGCGGTTCGCCGCCTACGTCCTGTCGGCGGCAATGGCTACCCTGGTGGTATTCGCGCTCTGTGTCTCTCTGCTGTTGGATCTCGAGGCAGCGGATTCATGGACCTTTGGAACGAGTCTGGCCGTAGTCTTGTTCATGGCTGCCGCCGCGTGTGGCATCTGGATGCGGCATGCGCTCAAGCCCGTCGCCGCTTGGCTCGACGATCACACGGGAGAGGAAGGGACAACTGCCCCGACCCTGAACGCGTTTAGCGCCGTGATCGCTCTGCCCTCGGACACGCAACGCGTATTCACCGTCACAGGGATTTGCGCGGCGATCGGTTTGCCGGTCGTGTTGACGATCATGGACGGAGTCGGGTGGGGCATTACGACTCGCAGCTTCGTGCTCGTACTGGCCGGGGTCTCGGCGGCGACCCTCGCGGGCTTTGTGCTGTTCTTCGGCTTGAAGCGGGAACTCGAACCTATTCGCCGGGAAATCGCGACGAGGATCCATGATTCCGAAGAACGCCGCAGTCGCATTCGACCGGTTTCACTTTCGCGAAAACTGTCAACTGCCGTGGTGGGCACTGTGGCGGCAACTGTGGTCTTTGCCATGACATTTACGTACGTCCAGACCGACGCCGCTCTGGATGAAATGGTCTTGCGGACCGAGGTCATGGCCCTCGAAGCGGTCGCAGCAGAACTGCCCCAGACGAGCTTCGAACAGGCCGTTCAGGCCGTCTCGAATGATCGAAAATTGTTGCCCTTTCCGATTTTCTTCGAAATGATCGCGGAGGGAACTGCGCCCGCCGGAACGGACGAATCTCGCATGATGCGCGAGAAGATCCTTGCGTCCGTCGCGAGCGGCAAATCTTCCGGCGTCTTCAGCAAGCCGCACCAAGATGCACTCTGGGCCTATCGCACGCTGCCCAAGGGGGGGATCGTGGCGGCGCGAATTTTGCGAAGTGACATCGCACTCTCCACAAGTTCCAGGCTGCCGGCGCTGTGCCTCGTGCTGGTCGTCTCGATGAGCTGTGCATTCTTGATCGCGACGCTGATTTCCTCGGATCTTCACGCTTCGCTCAGATCGCTTGGCGCCACAGCAGAAAGCCTGGCCAGCGGCAATTTGCAACGCGGGCAAGTCTTCGAATCCGAAGACGAGTTTGGCGACTTGTCGCGATCGTTCGAAGTCATGGGGAGCGCCCTGCGAGACATGGTCAAGAGTTTGTCCGCCGCCGCGGACGGGGTCGATGCCTCGACCAGCAGTATCGCTCGAGTTGCCGAGGGAGTCGCAGGGGCCAGCGCGGAACAAGTGCGAAACATCCAACAAGCGAGCGAGTTGATGGTGTCGATCAACAAACAGGTGATGGACGTCGCGGGCTCGGCACAGGACTTGAATATTTCCGTCGAGGAATCGAGCAGTTCGATTCTCGAATTGGGCGCCGCAGGCGATGAGTTGAACGAAACCGCGTCGGTTCTCGGGAGCAAGGTCGACGAGGTGTCCAGTTCGATTGAGCAGATGGTGCGCAGCGTAAAGCAGGTGAATTCGACCAGTGAGGGTCTTACGGAAGCGGCCGCTGAGACTTCCGCCAGCATGGAAGAGATGGCGAGTGCGATGCGTGCGGTAGACACCACGGCGGAGCTGACCGCGGAACTCTCGAGAAACGTGATCAGCACCTCCGAACTGGGTCAGCAGAAGGTGTCTCAGACGATCGATGGTATGCACGCGATTCGCGATGCTACCGACACTGCGGAGAGCGTGATTCGCGGTCTGGGGGCTCGCACCAAGGAGATCGGAGCGATCCTGGACGTGATTGACGACGTTGCTGAAGAGACCAACTTATTGGCACTGAATGCGGCGATCATCGCGGCGCAGGCGGGTGAGCATGGGCGCGCCTTTTCCGTGGTGGCCGAGGAAATCAAGGAACTCGCGGACCGAGTGATCGCAAGCACCAAGGAAATCGGTGGCCTGATTCGCGGCGTGCAGGACGAGAGTGACAATGCGGTCGGCGCCATCGAAGTTGGAGCCCGGAGTGTCGCAAGTGGAGTCGAGCTGTCTGCCGAGGCAGGCGTTTCATTGGAAGAAATCACGAGTTCCTCGCGAGAGAGCGGCCGCCGCATCAGCGAGATTGTTTCGGCCGTGCGTGAACAGACTGCCGCTGCGTCACATGTGGTTGGCTTGATGGATACGGTGCGCGATGGGGTCGAGGCCATTGTGGGCGCGTCCGCCGACCAGGATCGCGGCAACGAGATCATCTATCGCTCGTCGATCACGATGCGCGAAGTAGCGCAACAGGTGCGGCGAACCACCGAAGAGCAGTCTCGCGGCTTCATTCGAATTCGGGAGAGCATCGAGGGTGTGCGAGAGGTTGTTGAAAACATCAACGATTCGCTTCACGAACAATCAGCGGCGTGCAATCAGGTGGTCGTCTTTCTCGAGCAGGTGTCCGAACAAACCAGCTCGAACGAAGCGGCAGCCGAGTCCCTGGGAGATTCGATCAGCGGTCTCGTCTCCCAGGCAGAGGACCTGCGCGAACAGGTAGCGAAGTTCCGTATTTGAGAGGCAGGCATCGGTTGCCACGGACGGAACTGGGCCACGGCGACTAGAGGGAGTAAAGAGAATGATTGCTACATGTCCCAATTGTACGGCGCGATATCGCGTTGCCGAGAGTCGAATTGGCCCGAACGGGTCCCGACTCAAATGTGCGAAATGCCAGTCCCTATTCAAGGTGGTTGCCCCTGAGAAACCGATTGCACAGCCTGTCGCTCCTCCAACACAGCCAGCAGCTCCAGTGCCGCCGGTGGTCGCTTCTGCCCCCGATGTGACGTCCCAGGCTGCGAACGAAGCTCCGCACCAGGCGCAGGGCGAGGTCAGCCAAGGGTCTCCTCCCGCTTCGGCCGAGGATGTTGCGGTCGATCGCGAGCGTCTCGTCGTCGTTGCAGACCCGGATGTGGACTGCGGCAAATCAACGGTTGCAAGGTTGTCCGCTTGGGGGTTGCACCCCGTTCTCGTGCACGATGGTGTCGAAGCCATGCTGACCATTCAGCGCATGCTGCCCCGGGTTGTCGTGCTCGACGCTGCGTTGCCCAAGATGTACGGGTTTCAGGTTTGCGAAGTCATCAAGCGCAACGAGAGCCTGCAACACACGGGGGTGATTCTGGTCGGTGCTGTCCACAATCAGGAACGCTACCGCCGCCAGCCCGTCGAACTCTATGGAGCCGACTTCTACATTGAGCAGCCCGATCTGCCGGATGGCCTCGGTCCCTTGTTGGAACAGATGGGGCTGACCCTGTCGACGCCCGGCGGAAACGCGACGCCCGCGCCGCCGCCGACCCCGGAGCCGGCCCAGATCCCGGCCCCGGCGCCGAAACCGGTACAGACATTGAAGCTGCCGCCTGAGCCGCCGATCGTCGAACCCTCCCTCGAGTTGGATGAAGTTGCACCGCAGGTGACAGCTCCGGTCGAGGCAGCACCCAGCCCAGATCCGAGTGACGAATTGGCAGAGGTGCGCACGAACGCCGAGCGATTGGCGCGAATCATCGTCTCGGACATCGCGCTCTATCAGCCTGAAAAATTCGCTGATGCGATCACGAGCGGGAACGTGGTCGAGGCGATGGACGACCAGATCGAAGAAGGAAGGGTGCTCTTTGCCCAACGAATAGATGAGCGGGTACGTGCTGAGCGGGACTTCATTGTGGAAGAGCTGCTGCGCGTCGCCCGGGAGCGAGGCATGCAATGAATTCTGAAATGTCTGAGCGCGAGCGAGATTCCATTCTCGCTGGTCTTGAAAGCAGCGACGACGAACTGCGTCGTCTGGCAGTGGAGCGTGTTCTAGAGCTTCCGATTCTGGATGCCATCACGCACCTGGTATCGAGCCTGGGTGATTCCAGCTGGCGGGTCCGAAAGGCCAGTGTCGAACGACTCGTTGCTTGCGGAGAAACGAACATCGTCGCGGATGCCCTGATCGCCGCTTTTTCTGATGGCGACAATACGGGGCGACGCAACTCTGCAGTCGAAGCGCTGGTAGCGATGGGGCCATTGGTTCTGCCGCAACTCATCGATTCCCTGGATAGCGAGGACATCGATGTTCGGAAATTGATCGTCGACACCGTCGCGGGCATTGGAGACCAACTCGGCGAGACGGCCATGATTGCTTCACTCAGCGATTCGGACGCGAATGTGTGCGCGGCGGCAGCCGACGCACTCGGCGCGATCGGCGGCGTTGGCGCCGAGTCTGCGCTTCGGACATGTGCAATCGATGAAAACAACGACCAACTCTTGCGCTTGTCGTCGTTGCGTTCGCTCGTCGACCTCGAAGTCACGGTATGCGTCGCGGATTTGCGCGGGGTCCTGGAGGATCCAGTCCTCGCGACGGCGGGTTACGCTCTGCTGGGCTATCTCGACGACGCCGAGGCAACAGAGTGCCTGCTCAAGGGATTGGAGGAAAATTCCCGGGTTGGCCGCGATGCCGCGATGACGGCGCTGCTGCGAGTCTTGTCCCGGCGAGACGGCGCTGAATTCGAATCCATGGTGTCGCGTATCCGAGAAGTGGCGCGGTCTCTACCGCGATTGGCCGAGAGTGTCATCGAACGGTTGCCCGAATCGGACCTGGCGAGTCGACTCAACATGGTTCAATTCCTCGGCCTGGTCGGCGAACCCGAATGTGTCATCGCAATTCTCGAAGCGGGGCGTGACGAAGCGATCGCAGAAGTAGCGCAAGCGACTCTGGAACAGCTGGGACATGTCAGTGAGGACGCGATCAATGACGGTTGGGATGGGCTCGATTCACCCATGCGCCGGGACGCGTGTCGCTTGTTGGGAGGGACGGCCGGTCCCCATGCCATTGAGCGCTTGCTCGAGTCTCTCAATTCAAACGATGGAGAGCAACGCTCTGCCGCCGCTGAGGCGTTGGCGGCCTGCGGTTGTGCCGAGGCGCTCGCGCCGTTGGTGCGGCGACTCGAACTGTCGGCTAACGGTGACGACATCGAAGCCGAAGAAGAGTGCATCGTGTTGGTGGATGCTCTTGTCACACTATGTACGGGTCCTCACGACGAACATGATGTGTTGCTGGCCGAAGCAGTGGAACTCATATCGGGAGTTCTGGAAGGCGCGAGCGAAAGAGTTCGCCTGGAATGTGCCCGAGTGCTGAGTCGTATCGGGCGCAGCGAAGACCTGGAAATTGTGACTTCGCTGATGAAAGACGCGAGCGCTGACGTTCGCCGCTCCGCTGTAGAGGGGCTTTCGAGAATATCTGTGGGCGGCGATTGCGAGCCTTTGCGTCTGGCGCTCGCCGACGAATCCTACCTGGTCCGAATTGCCGCCACCGGAGCCCTGATCGCTTCAGGCCGCGAGGGCATCCGGGAGGACCTCGAGCGCCTGTTGCACGACGAAGACTGGCGTGTTCGATCGTCGGCGATGCGATCCATCGGCGCCCACGATTGTGTCGGTTTGACTCGGGAAGACAAGATCGCCCTGCTTACAACTGGGTTCGGAGACATCGGGGCCGTGTGTTTGGCTGCACTCGAAGCTTTGACTCAGGTGGGTGGCGCTGAGGCAGCGCGGGTTGCGTCTCCGCTGCTTTCTCATGAGCAGCAGGAACTGGCGCAGGCGGCGGTGAGCTGTCTCGGTGCTCATGCAGACCAGGAACAACTTCTGGAACTGCTGCCGTTGGTCTCTCACCCGAATTGGGCGGTCCGAGCCGATGCGATTCAGGTGCTCGCAGATCGACGCGTAACCCGGGCGCTGCCGAGTATTCTGCGCCGCCTCGAGATAGAACAAGATGCCTTTGTTCGCGATGCAATCCTTCACGCCCTCAAACGGTTGGAGGTCTGAGTTCGGGTATGTCCGTCCAGCCAACACGACTCGAAATGACAGATGCCGAGTTCCGCATGTTCTGCAAACTATTGCGAGATCGCTGCGGACTGCATTTCGATACGGACATGCGCTTTCTCGTGGAGAAGCGCCTGGCTCGCCGAGTCGCCAAGCTCGAGCTGGGTAGTTTTGCCGCGTACCGCTACTACCTGCGCAACGGTCAGGATGGCGACGAAGAGTTTGCCGGCGTGATCGACGACCTGACGACCAACGAGACCTACTTCTTTCGCGAGCGGCGGCAACTCAACGCATTGGTCAACGAGATCATTCCGGAACAACTCCTGCGCAAGCGACATGCTGGATCTCGAGAGCCCGTCAATATATGGTCGGCGGGATGCTCGAGTGGAGAGGAGCCGCTGAGCATCGTGATGTTGGGGCTCGAGGCGAATTTGCGGCCGGGCAGGGACTTTCGGGTTTACGCCTCGGACATTTCGCGCCTGGTGCTGCGCAAGGCTCGCAAGGGTGTTTATCGCGAGGCTTCATTTCGCGAAACCGAATCCATCCTGCGCGCGAAGTACTTCAGTGACAAGGATGACTTGAGCCAGGTCTCCGAGGCCGTGCGCAAGGAAGTCGATTTCGTCCAGATCAATCTGTTGGATCGCTCGAAAGTTTCGTTGTTGGGCACGATGGACACGATCATGTGCCGCAACGTGATCATCTATTTCGATCTCGCGACGAAGAAGGAGGTCATCCAGACCTTTCACGACAAACTGGTCCCGGGTGGATACCTGTTACTCGGTCACTCGGAATCACTGATCAACGTCACGAATGCATTCGAATTTGCGCAACTCAAAGAAGACCTCGTGTACCGCAGACCCGGACTTGGGAGTGAGGTGTCGGATTCCTGGCAGGCTCTTGCAGAGGCAGCGATCGATGAGACGGACCGCGAGGGGGGCATCGCATGACACCTCGCGATCAGATTCGAGTGCTTGTGATCGACGATTCGGCGTTCAGTCGTCGCACCATCACCCGCATGCTGGAGACGTCGCCCCTGGTCACGGTGGTGGGAGCGGCTCGGGACGGTGAGGAAGCGCTCCGCAAGGCGTTCAGTCTCAAGCCGAACCTCATTTGCCTGGACCTCGAAATGCCTCGCATGGACGGCTTTACCTTCTTGCGCCTCTTGATGGCAAAGATCCCGACTCCGGTAATGGTGATCAGCGGTCGCGCGGGAGAGGGAGACGTATTCAAGGCCCTCGACCTGGGTGCCGTCGATTTCATTGCCAAGCCGAACCAGCGCGCAACCCCCGATCTGCAGCGCATCCAGGCGGAGTTGATCCGCAAGGTGCACGCCATTCGCGATCTGCGAATCGACAAAGTCAAAGACCGCATCGCCGCGGTACCCCCGATGCTGTCAGACCTTCCGGAGAGTATTCCGAGTGCGGAGAGTGTTTCGAGTGTTGTCGTGATCGGATCGTCGACGGGAGGCCCAGCGGCAATCATGCAGACACTGGGCGCTTTTGCGGAGCCGCCGCCCTGTCCCATCTTGATAGCACAGCACATGCCGGCCGGATTTACCCAGGGTTTCGCGGAGAGGCTGGACCGGATGACTCGGTTCTCCGTCAAGGAGGCCGAGGGGGGTGAAGCACTCATTCCCGGCAATGTGTTACTGGCTCCCGGGGGCATGAATCTCGAAGTGGTGAAGGTTCGTGGGCAGATTCAAGCCCGCGTCACGCCGAGCGAACCCACTGACAAATACGCGCCCTCGGTCGATCGACTCTTCGAAACTGCCGCGAAACAATGCGGCTCGGACGTTTTGGGGGTGGTTTTGACGGGGATGGGAAACGACGGTCGTCGAGGTGCCCTCGCGATCCAAAAGGCAGGTGGACGTGTCATCGCCGAATCAGAAGAAACCGCGGTGATCTTCGGAATGCCGCAACAGGCCATTCGATCCGGAGCTGTGGATCAAGTGGTTCCACTACATGCTGTGCCAGCGGCAATTCAATCGGGCGTGGCGCCCGGTGAATTGAAGAGGGCAAGAGGAAGGGGGTCGGTGTGACCCGCGATATACGAGATACGGACAACAACGAAGTCGTGGAACTGGCTTACGAGCGCGGTGAAGCCGTTCTCTCGATCTTCAAGCGAGGTGCTGAATTTACCCGTCAGCTCCTGGCGGACAACGAGACGCTTCGCAAGCGACTGCAGGATGTGCTCAGCCGGCAAAATGATGCCGCGCAGAGTCCCGACCAGTGGGAGAAGTTGCGACAGGAACTCAAAACCCGGATCACCACACTCGAGTTCGAAAACCAGAGCATCCGCGATCAACTCGTCGAGGTGGAAACCGAGAACCATCAGTTCGCCGAGCGATATCTCGAGATCGAGGAAGAAAACAACAACATCGCGAACCTCTACGTGGCGAGCTATCAGCTGCATTCGACCCTCGATGCCTCTGAAGTATTGAAGATCATCCTGGAGATCGTGATCAACCTGGTCGGTGCTGAAATCTTTTCAGTCTACGTATACGACGAGAAGACCAACTTTCTCGAGGCTGTCGCCGCCGAAGGGCGCGCCCTCGAATCTTTCCCGCGTGTCGAGGTGGGAACAGGGTTCGTAGGCGAGTCCGTCGCTACGGGCGATGTCGCAACCAGGGAGTCGGTGTCTCCGGACAGTGAAGATCCGGTGGTCAGTATTCCGCTGCAGGTCGACAATCGCCCAGTCGGTGCCATTGTCATTTACAGCGTGCTGCAACAGAAGTCGGGCTTTTCACCCCTCGATCACGAACTGTTTACTCTGCTCGCAGGGCACGCGGCCACTGCGATCTTCGCGTCGCGACTCCATGCGCAATCGACGCGAAAGCTGAGCACGATTCAGGGGTTCATTGATCTTTTGACGAAGTAACAGAGATTTAGGCGGAGCGAAGTTCGACTGCGTCCGCAGATACTGCAAGGAGATACATCATGGCGAAACATCGAATCTTGATTGTGGAGGACAGCCCGACCATGCGGCAGCTCCTCATCTTCGCACTCAAACGCATGAAGAATATCGAAATCGTAGAGGCGCAAGACGGAATGGATGGCTTGCGCAAGGTTACGAGTGATCATTTCGATCTCGCGCTGATCGACATCAACATGCCGATCATGGACGGATTGAAACTCATCAACTTGATTCGGGGTGACCAGAATCTCGCTAAATTGCCCATCTGCGTGATCACGACCGAAGGCGCCAGGGAAGACCGGCAGCGCGCGATGTCCCTGGGTGCGGACGAATATCTCACCAAACCCATACAGGCGAACAAGGTTCTCGCCGTAGCCAAGAGCCTGCTGAAGGTCGACTCCTGAACCCGAGCGTCGCGTAGCCCACTCACCAGCCTGAACTCGCCGTGCTATAAGTGCTTCGTGCGCGGTCGCCAAAACCTTCGGCTCGTCCTCCTGTTGCTCCTACCGATCCTCGTGGCCGGATGCGGTTATCGATTCGTGCGTTATCAGCGCGCAGACGGCGATGCCCAGCGCATCTGCGTCGTAACCCTGCAAAACGATTCCAAGGAAGCCGGTGTCGAACTGCTGGCAACCGAGGCCCTGCGGCACGAGATCCTCACCCGCGGTGGACTCAAACTGATTTCCGATCCAGCGCGCGCGAACTACACGCTGCGAGGTCGTGTGACCCAGGTGCGAACCAGGAGCCGGAGCTTTACCGGTTCTGCGCTGGCCCGGGAGTACGAAGTCACCCTATTGCTGGAACTCCGGGTCGACGCGGCAGACGCGGACAGTGCCCAGATGGAACCCGAAGTTTTTCAAGCGGGCGAGATCTATTTTGCCAGTGCCGACGTGGCGGTGCTGCGAAAAAACCGCCGTGAGGCGTTACGCTACCTGAGTGGCTTGCTCGCCAGCCGCGTACACGATTCGATGGATCGCAGACTTCTGAGTGCACTGCCGTGACTCTCGCAAGTTGCGAAGGGATTCGGGCATGAAGACTTCCGAACTCGACAAAGAACTCGCAAAGGGGAAAATTCGCCCCGCCTATCTACTGGCGGGTGAAGAGCCGCTGCTGCGAGACGACGCCCTGTTGGCTGTGCGATCAGCGGTGTTGGACGGATCCGCCGATGATTTCAATCTCGATCGACTCGACGGTCGCAGTACTTCCCTGAATCAGCTCTACGATTCAGTGCGCGCCTTGCCGGTCATGGCCCAACGTCGGTTGGTGATTCTGAGCGAACCGGAAACGGCACGCGGTGCCGCCGGCAAGAAAATCGGGACCGCACTCGCCGAACTCGTCACAGAGTTGGCGGATCAAAACGAGACCATCCTGGTCGTGACCGCGGCCAAGGTCGATAAACGTCTCAGCTGGGTGAAGGCCTTCAAGGCGCCGGCGGTGGTGGTCGATTGTGCTCCGCCGAAGGGGGCAAAGGCCCTGGCATCGTTCATCGCGGAGGAGGCTTCGGCCCAGGGAATTGCCTACGAGTCAGGGGTGCCCGAGATGCTCGCCGATCGTATCGGCCCGCGGCTGCTGATGCTGCGCCAGGAACTCAGCAAAATAGCCCTGTTTGCCGGGGCCGGTGAGCGGGTGAGCCGAGACCATGTCGCACAATCGACCAGTCATATCGCCGAGGAATCGATCTGGGATTTGATGGATGCGATCGGAGATGGCCGGGGCGCGCTCGCATTGATGCTGCTCTCGCGCATGGTGGGAATGGGCGCTCCTGCACCGGTCGTGCTCGCTTCGTTGGCGTCCCATTTTCGCAAGCTCTCGCGACTGCGCACGGGTGGGGTGGTTCCCGGACCGCCGTTCGTCGTCAAAAAACTTCAGCACCAGGCCAGACGCTTCACGGCCAACCGCTTGCTCCGCTGTCTGGAAGCCATCCACGACACCGACACCGCTCTCAAGGGAGCGGGGGCATTGCCGCCGAACATGGCACTCGAGCGCCTGGTCGTCGGGCTGTCGGGCTGATCGCCCGCCCATTACAAGGCCGTCGGAATCATCCACGGCGGATGCGGGCCGCAGCTCGGAAGTCATACCCTGGAAGTAGAGACTTGAAGCGCCAGCGGATCGTATCGCCCGCGGCCTACCGGCGTGGGAGAGCGCCTGCGGCCTACCGGCGTAGGAGAGCGCCCGCGGCGCCTACCGGCGAAAAAGTGCTAGCTCGAAGCCAGTGTGTTCAGCGACTTGGCCAGACGGCTAATGTGCCGATCGGCGCGCTTCTTCGGGACCACGCCCTTGGTCGTGGCCTTGCGGATCGCGCGTGCAGCCGCAGCAAACTTCTCTGCGGCTCCAGTCGCATCCTGCTCCTGGACTGCGGATCGAAAACGCTTGATCAGCGTTCCCACCCCTACTTTGATGTGACGATTGCGACTCCGGCGGCGAAGTGATTGCCGGTGCCGCTTGATTGCAGATTTGTGCGTGGCCAAGCCCGTCTCCCGTTGTCTTGCGGAGGCGCAGCATAGACTGAGGGCGTGGCCGTGTCGATGCCGAAATGCGTGATTTTGCGCCCGGGAGGGACCCGAGATTGATGTCGGCTGTTCAGCCGAATCCCCGATCCGCCGATGTGCAGGGAGTGCCGCATCGCCGGCTCGGGGGATTGTTGTGAGATTGAATCGCGCGGGGATCGTGCTGAGCTGGGCTCTGACCAGTGTGCTGAGTCTTGCTGCCTCGGCGGACACCCCTGGTGGTGCGCCAGAAGCTTTCGGGACCACGGCCCCAGTTGCCCAAATTTCGGCCCCTGACGCGAGTTCTGTATCCGTCGCGGGCTCGCAGATTGAGGCCCGGACCCCCTCGGGGGGCAATGAGACGATCGACCTCGAGCCCTCCGAACCTCTTACGCCCGAGGAAGAAGGTTACCGGTCCGAAGTCGAACGGGCCTGGTTCGAGGCGGAGGGGGGCTTGGCGAAGCGCGCCGCGCGGGCGCGGGTTGTGGCTCTGGCCCTCGGAATCGGAAACCTGGATGCGGCGGCACGCGCCCTGATCGCCCCCGGCGACCCGGTCGACGCCCTGAGCAACGCGATGCTTGCGGTGCGTCTCGCACCCGATCTACCAATCGCCCACATGGCCCTGGCTCGGGCGATGTGGAGCGATGGAGAGTATTCCGGAGCCATGAATCAAACGGCCACCGGAGTGATGGCGATCTTCCGAAACTTCGAAGCCACTGCCTGGCTCGTCGGATCGCTGCTGGTGATGGTCGCTGTCGTCCTGATTGTGGCTCCGCTGCTGTTCGTGGCGAACGTCGGGATCAGCGTGTTTGGCCGAGCCTCTCACGACCTGGGAGATCTGTTCGACCGGAGAATGCCGAGCTTTGCCCGGGCGGCGCTGCTGGGAACGCTGTTGCTGTTGCCTTTGGCGCTGGGTGAGGGAATTGTCGGAATCATGTTGGCGCTCTTCGCGCTCGGATTTGCCTACGGAAGTCATGGGCACCGAGTTGCCCTGGGGCTGGCGATCGCGTTCTTCTTGATGGGATCGTATCCAGTCGCGCACACGGCGAGCACGGCGCTAATGGTGCTGGATTCGGACCCGGTCGCGTCCGCCACCCTGGCCGTGGTGCAGGGGGTCGAGTCCGAAGCCGATATCGATCTGCTCGAACGGGCGAGCGAATCCGAGTTTCTTGCAGCACACGCCCTGGCCGTTCGCTCTCGACGTCTCGGACGCACCCAGGAAGCGCTCGATCGCTATTCGGCGCTGCTCGAGTCGCACCCGCGAAACGCCGAAGTGTTGACCAATCTCGCGAATCTTCGCTTCTTGACCGGGGACGGCGAGGGCGCGGTGGAACTCTATGAGCGCTCGGCCGCGCTGGTCGACTCGGCCCGGCTCATGTTCAATCTTTCCCAGGCCAACGCGAGAATGTTTCACATTGATGAGTTCGAGGCCGCCTTGCGCATGGCGCAGCGTATCGACGCAGAGGAGGTGGCGGATCTCTCCAAGATTGGCGACGCCAACTTCGTAGCCGATCTCGAGTTCCCGTTGACCGCGCTTCGCTCGCGGCTGCTGACCGCGTCTCAGGAGCGGGGTACCCCCCGTGTGGCGATTGATTTTCTGATGCCAGGTTGGTTGGGCCAAAACTGGATCCACCCGGCCTTGGCCTTTGCCCTGCTGGCGGCCTTGTCGGCCGGGTTGTCGACTCGCTTCGAACAGGCGAGCTCGTGCACCCGATGCGGTCGCCGCATTTGTTCCCGTTGCGATGGCTCGGTGTGGAACAGCGAAACTTGCGACAGTTGCCATCACCTTTTCCATCGACCCGAGACCACCGATCCAGTGATGCGAATGAAGCGGCTCACCGAACTGCAAGTACGGGATACACGACTCGCACGCGTCGCGATGGCCGTGTCGTTGCTGGTCCCCGGTGCTGGGGGGCTGTTGGCGCGAAGACCGGATCTGGGCTTCCTCGGCGTTCTTGCCTTTGGCTTCGCAGTCGTATTTTTCGCCTGGCACGACGGCGTCGTGCCCGACCCGTTGTCCGTGGGCGCGGCCGGCTCCATTGCCTTCATCGTCGTCGGGTGTGGGGCAGTGCTCGTCTATCTGGCGATCGTGAGCGCGGGTTTGATGATCAGGAGGAACCTCTAATCGTGGGGATCGCGCTGCGGGGAAATTTGCAGGACTTCGGCATCGCCGAGGTTTTCCAGTTGATCGGTCAGCAGCGTAAGACCGGGCTGCTGAAGGTCTCGAACGGTGGCCGTGGGATTTGCATGGCGTTCGACGCCGGGTCGGTCGTCTGGGCTGCGCCAGCGGCCAAACACGAACACGAGGCGGTGGCACAGCGGCTGATTCGCTGCGGCTATCTGACCTCCCAGGCGGTCTCGCAGCTCGACGCCGAAGCGAGGTCTTCAGGACGCTCGTTTCGCAGGTTGTTGGTTTCGGAGGGAATCGTCTCGGAGCGAGATCTCGAAGCCGTCGAAAGCCTGATGAGAAACGACACGATCTTCGATGTGCTGAGCTGGACGGCCGGGTCCTTCGACTTCCTCTCTCAAACGGTGGAACACGACCGACCCCAGGAGAAGTTGCTCGGTGCTGAACAGATTCTGATGGACGGTCTGCGCATGGTCGACGAATGGCAGACGTTCCGCGAATCGATTCCGCCCCTCGACACCATTCTCGCCCGGGGTGGCAACCTCGACGAATATCGGCAGCAACATCGGCACGATCGCGAACAGCAGATCGAACATTTTGAGAGAATCTACCAACTGTTCGACGGTCGCTTGACTTTGCAAAGGGTGATCGATCTGTCTCGGATCGGTTTGTTCGACGCATCTCGGATTGTCGCCGAGATGGTCTCGGCTGGTCTCGTGATTCCCGTCGAGGCAAGACTCGCCAAGGTCGCCACGGGGGAACCCTCGGATCGCCGCAGCGCGGGACAGTGGCTGCGGGGGGTGCTGGTCACCTGCTTCCCGTTGCTCTTGCTGGTCTGCATGGTGGGCTGGATCTACCTTCAGGGGGCCGCGAAGCAGGAGCGAATCGAAGCCTTTCCCATCGTGCGCGAGGTATTTTCTCAGGCCAATACCCTGTTCGAGAAGCGTAAAATCCGCCACGCCCTCGAAGCCCATCGCTATCTCAAAGGCAACTGGCCCGAGGTTCTCGCAGGTCTCGACGAATCGGGGCTGTTGGGATCGCCAGCGATGGCGGCTGACTCGGTCGCTGCGTACTATTACACGCGAAGTGAGAGTGGGATCGTACTTCTCGCCCCCGAGCGCTAACGCGTAGAGATCTGTTCGATTGAACGGATTGAAGACTGGTTAGCCGGGAGGCCTGTGCACGGGAGCCTCGACTGGCCAACCAGCCGGAACATATAGAGCAGAGCGTTACCTTCGACGACAATCACGCGGCCGTAATTCTCTACGGCGATCGCGAACGTCATCTGCGCCTCATCTCGTCACAACTCGGTATCAAGATTCACGCCCGGGGCAATACTGTCCGCATCGAGGGCACCGCTGAAGACGTGGGCCAGGCACAGCTGGTGCTGGAAGAACTCTATTCGCTGGTGCGGCGGGGCCAGGGTCTGCGCCCGGTCGATGTGCGCGAAGCCATTCGCATGCTCGAACAGGATCCGCGGACGAATCTGCACGAGGTGACCCGGGACATCCTCGACTCGGTCGGATCGCGGCATCGCATTCGCGCAAAGAATCTGTCCCAGCGAAATTACGTCGAGATGATCCGCGGCAACGACATCGTGTTCGCCACGGGGCCCGCGGGCACGGGAAAGACCTATCTCGCCATGGCGATGGCCATTGCAGCGCTGAACCGTCAGGACGTGAGCAGAGTGGTGCTGACGCGTCCCGCCGTCGAAGCCGGTGAAAAACTGGGTTTTCTCCCCGGCGACCTCGCAGAGAAGGTGAATCCGTACCTGCGCCCGCTCTACGACGCCCTGCACGACATGATGAATTTTGAAAAGGTCGGAAGGTTGATGGAGCGGGGCGTGATCGAGGTTGCTCCCCTGGCGTTCATGCGCGGACGAACCCTGAACGATGCGTTCGTCATTCTGGACGAAGCGCAGAACACCACCCCCGAGCAGATGAAAATGTTTTTGACCCGCCTGGGCTTCAATTCGGTGGCCGTCGTGACCGGGGATATCACGCAATCGGATCTGGGCGCGGATATCCGCAGCGGACTCAGCGAGGCACTCGCGATTTTGCACGGCGTCGAAGGAATCGGCTTCACCACCTTTACCGAGAAGGACGTCGTGCGCCATCCGCTGGTGCAGTCGATCGTCCGCGCCTATGAACGCGCCGAACATGCGCGAAAGCAGAGCACCCGGGGGCAGCGACGACGGCCTCGCGGCCGGGCAGGCCCTGCCGACCCTGGCGAAGCCGATGAAGTCGATGAAGTTGACGAAGCTGGCCCAGCTGGCGAAGTTGACAAAGTCGAGTAATGGGCGTTCAGCTGGTGGTCCCCCACAATTCGGTCGCGGTCTCTCGCCTGAACATCCCATTGCTAAAGCGGCGAGCCAAAGCCATCCTGCGAATGCTCGAACACACGAAGTCGGAACTCTCGATCGCGCTGGTCGGTGATGGCGAGATCCGCGAACTCAACCGACATTACCGCGAGCGAGATCAGTCGACCGACGTGCTGTCCTTTTCGCTGGTAGACGGGGACTGGGCTGGATTTCGAGGCGAGTTGCTTGGCGACGTCGTGATCTCAGTCGATACCGCAGTGCGCCAGGCCCGAAAGCGGCACCGCAGCCTGGATGAAGAAACCGCACGTCTGCTGATCCACGGCGTGCTTCACCTGGTGGGGCACGATCACGAGGTGCCCGAGGAATATCGGTGGATGCGCGCGGAGGAACGAAGGCTTTCCGCGGTGCTGCGCGCGTAGCTGCGTCTCGATCTGCTATCAACTGCTCTTTCCCAAAGCGCACGTCGGAGTGGAATCGCAGCAATGAGTGGAGATACACAAATTCCCGATCCCGGTGAATTGGCCGAACGTCTGCGCCGGTTGCGCAACCGCTTTGGTGAGTTTCGGGGGCGGCTTTGACGTAGATGGCTTGCGCGCGCGCTTCGAAGAAGTCGAAGCCGAATCTGCGCGACCCGATCTGTGGGAAAACCGTGAGAATGCCGAGAAGGTCAACCGCGAGAAGAACCGACTCGAGCGAGAGATCCAATTCTACGACGATTTGAGCGGCTCTCTCGAAGATGCAGAGGTGTTACTCGAGTTGGCGAACGAAGCCGACGACGAAGACGTGCTGCGCGAGGTCGTCGCCAAGTTCGACGATGTGGAGGCGGTCCTCGAAGAAGCCGAGCTTCGCCAACTGCTCGGTGGAGAATACGACCGCAACGACGTGATCCTCTCGGTCAACTCCGGTGCCGGCGGAACAGACGCCTGCGACTGGGCCGAGATGTTGATGCGGATGTACCTGCGCTGGGCCGATCGCAAGGGCTACAAGGTCAGCATTATCGACGTTCAGTACGCAGACGAAGCGGGCATTCGCAGCGTGACCCTCGAGATCGCCGGGGACTACGCCTACGGCTACCTCAATTCAGAGCAGGGCGTTCATCGTCTGGTCCGCATCTCGCCCTTCGATTCTCAGGCCCGGCGCCACACGGCTTTTGCCAGCGTGACGGCCGTTCCCGAAATCGACGACGAAATCGAGGTCGAGATCGACGAAAAGGATCTCCGGATCGATACCTATCGATCGAGCGGCGCTGGGGGGCAGCACGTCAACAAGACCGATTCGGCGATTCGCATCACTCACCTGCCGTCCGGAATCGTCGTGCAGTGCCAGAACGAGCGCTCCCAGCACAAAAATCGCGCCACCGCGATGAAGGTGTTGCGCTCTCATCTATTCGAACGCGAGCGGCAGGAGCAGGCCGAGAAGCTTGCGGAATTGACGGGAGAGAAACGCGAGATCGGCTTCGGCAGCCAGATCCGCTCCTATACGCTCCATCCCCAACAACGGGTGAAGGATCACCGCAGCAACTGCGAAGTTGGCAACGTCAGTGCGGTTCTAGACGGGGATCTGGACCGGCTGATCCACGCCACGCTGTTGCATCAGTCGGGTTCGCAGGGAAGCGACTAAGGGCTGGAACCAGATGTCCGCTGCCGCACTCTAACCTTGCATCGCCGCCGGCGGGTCCTAGAAAATGCGCAGAAGATCTCATTACACTGGGAACCTCCACGGGAACGTTGTAGACCTTGATCGTCGAGTCTCCAGGGTTCATTCTTCCCGACGATCTATGATTGGGAAGCGGGGCGTGACGAAAGCCACCACTGATGCCATTCCCCCACGGCCTAACTCGGAAGCCTGAACAGCATGGAATTCACTTCTGGGATCGCTGCGTCCGTGCTGGCGGCTGGCGCAGCGGCCACGCTGGCGTTCATCGTGGCGCTCATCCTCGGGATCATCCTGTTGTCCTTGCTGTACGTCGGCTCGGCCATCGTGGTCCTGGAACGGTTTGCCCGGGTGTCGTCCCGAACCGGCTTGATGCTGTTCTCTTGTCTGGTCGTGAGTGGGGTCTTGGGTCTGTTCGTGCTCCAACTCACCCAGCCGGAAATAAGTGCTCGTCCATGGGCGGAGTGGTGGCCGGCCTATGCGAATTCGTCTGTCCGGATGGTGGGCCTGAGCCTGGTGGCGGTGCTCGCCACCCGTTTTGTTTTGGGCCGGGTCGAAGGCCGTAGTCTCGGACTCTGGGTGCTCGCGCTCGCGAGCTTTGGCCTCTCCACCTGGCTCTCGATCGCGGTTCCCATCGCCTGGCTGGTGGCACCGGTGATTGTATCGTTTGTCGGCACACTGTGGTTGGCCCGCCGGCGACGCGCCCGGGGACAGTCGAGTCGCGGCGAATTTGAAGACGTATTGCGTTGGTTCGCCGCAGCCTGGGCCATCGGCTTCGCCAATAGCTTCATGCCTCTCGAGATCCAGCAAAACTTTGCCGCGGGTGGAACCGTGCTGGTGGCCTTTTTTGCAGGGGTCGTGTTGCTCGGGCTCCTGCCCCTGGCGGCCGCGGGATTGGTCGAGATGCGGCGTTCGGTCGAGTGGTTCATCGCGCTGCGCTATCTGGTCGCGAAGCGACGACAGGTGTTCATCTCGGCAATCAGCGGAATTTGCGTGGGAGGAATCGCCGCCGGCGTCTGCCTCATCATTGTCGTGCTCTCGGTGATGAATGGATTCGAAGCGACCTGGCGGGACGAGATACTCGGCAATCGCGCCCACTTTACCGTGCACAGCGGCACTGGATCGTTTGGCAACTACGCTGATGTTCTCGAGGTCGTGCGCGGTGTTCCCGGTGTCACCGGTGCCTCTCCCTACCTCGATGCCCATGGGATGGTGCGAGGGGAGGACGGCGGCATCTTCAGCGTGCGGTTGCGGGGCATCGACCCGGACACTGTCGCCGACGTGACTGATCTTCGGCAGGACATCATCGCTGGCTCGCTCGACGATTTGTCGCCGTCCAGCGAGGGAAAGGACGTCGGCCGTGGCGATCCCGGGATCATCATCGGTAATCAGTTGGCCATCGCCTCCGGAAGTCAGATCGGAGACGATTTGATTCTGATCTCCCCGGTCGGAGGACCCCAGACTCCACTGGGTCCCGCGCCGCGGCTCAAGCGGTTTCGCGTGGCGGGGATCTTTCAATCGAGCTTCTTTCAGTACGACGAGGTTTTCACGTATACAACCCTTCCGGCCGCTCAGGATTTTCGTCGGGAGGGTGACGTGATCGACGGCATCGAGGCGCGGACCACGGACTTCTACCGCTCTCGTCGGGTGGGAGCTCTGGTGCGCCAGACCCTGGGGTACCCCTACTTCACCCGGGACTGGAAGGAGTTCTTTCCCGCTTTCTTTCAGGCGCTCAAGAGCGAACGGGTGATGATGTTCTTGTTGCTCTCGATGATTCTGGTCGTCGCCGCATTCTTGATTGTCGCCACCCTGATCATGATGATCATGGAGAAGTCGAGCGACATCGCGATCCTCAAGGCCATGGGTGCAGAGGATGCAGCGATCGAGCGCATCTTTGCGATCGAAGGAACATTGATCGGATTGATGGGGACAAGCATTGGAGTGATCGGTGGTGTCGCAGTAACCCAGCAGTTGCAGTGGTTCCAGCAAACGATCGAGAATCTCACTGGGATCGACACGCTGCCGGCGAGCATTTACCAGTTTTCAAGTCTGCCTTCGAGCGTCGACCCCATGCAGGTGGGGCTGATGGCGACAATCGCCATGGTGCTTTCGCTTGGGGCCACGCTGTTGCCGAGTCGTCAGGGCGCGCGACTCGATCCCGCCGAGGCCCTGCGTTATGAATGAGAAACCAGAGGTCGCCCCGGCCAGCGAGCCGCTGGTGCGGATCGAAGGGCTGACGAAGACCTTCCAGACCGGCGACGGCACGCTCACGGTGCTGGACGATCTGGACTTCGAAATCGAAGCCGGCGAACGAATTGCCGTGGTGGGGCAGTCGGGCGTCGGCAAGTCGACCTTTCTTCACATTCTCGGCACCCTCGACCACCCCACGAGGGGCAACGTCTACTTTCGCGGCGAGGACGTGTTCGCCAAAGACAATTCGGGCCTGGCCCAGGTGCGCAACGAGTTTCTCGGTTTCGTTTTTCAATTTCATCATCTATTGCCCGAGTTCAGCGCCATCGAGAACGTCATGATCCCGGGCTTGATCCGACGCCTCGAGCGCGACGAGATGCGCGAACGCGCGGATCGGATTCTCTCTGAGGTTGGTCTCAGCCACCGGCTCGATTATCGGGTTGGAAAACTCTCCGGCGGCGAGCGCCAACGGGTCGCGGTGGCGAGGGCACTGGTTCTGGATCCGCCGCTGATCCTCGCCGACGAACCCACCGGCAATCTCGATCCAGCCATTGGCGAACAGATCTCCGATCTTCTTTTCGAAATCAACCGGACCCGGGGGACGACCCTGGTCGTCGTGACTCACAACGAACGGTTGGCGGAGAAACTCGGGAAAATCCTGGTACTGGAGAATGGTCGATTCGTCGATGGCACCGGTGGCTGGGCTCTACGCGCATGAACTCCGGGATCCGGACCCTTCGGACCACCAGTCTGTCTTGTGCGAAGGCGATGGGGCCAAAGACGAAGCCAAAGGCAAAACCAAAGACAAGAGCGTTCTGCAGGCTAGACTCCGGCTCCTTCGAAAAACGAGTCGGACACCTCGGGGTTCCACGCCCATCATTTTGGAGAAAACAGTTGCACGTCCCCGGTCGCTTTGCGGCGAGTGTCCTCTTGCTTTCGGTTTGGATCGCGCTCGCGTTCGTGCCGCCTTCTGCGGCTGAGCATGGGGCGTCGGACAATCCCGCGCCAGCCACCGGCTCACAGGAAGGCGAAGCCGCCAGGATCCCGATCGCGGTACTTCCCTTTCGTATTCACAGCGCGCGGCCGCTCGGCTATCTGACTGAATCGCTCTCGGATCTGCTCGCCACCCGACTCGAGTCGACCGGCAAGGTCGACGTATTGGAAAGCCACGTCGTAAGTGAGGCTCTGGGGGGATCGACCCGGGCGGAGTTCTCCGAGGAAGAGCTGCGAAAGCTGGCGGAGCGCCTGGGGGTGCGGGTTGTCATCTCGGGCAGCATCACCGAACTCGCAGGACGTTTTAGCCTCGACATCCGCTTGACACCGGTCGGGACCGGTCGCAGTCAATCGATCGCGATCATCGCACCCAGCGAAGAAGACCTGATCGGTCGACTCAGCGAGTTGGCGGACCGCTGCGTCGCTTCACTTTCGGGGACCGACCCCGACATGATCACCGCCGTGACCTTCGAGGCCGCGGGTGAAATCGAGGGCGAGCTTCGCGCGACGCTCGAATACACCGCGGGCACAATCTACGAACCCGCGGAAGTGCGCCAGGATCGCGCCAAAATCGAGGCACATCCTGGTGTGGCGCGGGTCAAGCTCGATGTCGAGCGCGGCCCCGAAGGGATCGAGCTGGTCTACCGGGTCATCCGCAGCGAGCGCCTCTTCGGTTCGGCGGCGAGAGAACGAGAGGGAGCAAATATTGGGGCGATCGTGATTCGTGGCCATCGTCGCATTGAAGCCGACACGATCTTGAGTCGCATCACTTCGCAAGTCGATGCGCCGCTGAACGAGGACGATGTCGCCCGAGATATCCGCTCCGTATTCGAGCTGGGCTTCTTTGGTGACGTGAAGGCGTTCGTAGACGACGGCGAGCGGGGCAAGGTCTTGATCTTCGAGGTTGTCGAGAACCCCGTCGTGCGTCAGATTTCGATTTCGGGCAATGACAAGATCGACGGCGACGACATCAAGGAGATTCTCACCCTCACCACGGGGTCCACTCTCGATCGCTCTCTGCTCAAGGCGAATACCGAGCGGATCAAAGCGCTCTATCGCGCCCAAGGTTACTACCTGGCCCAAGCGGGTTTCGAGATCGAAAATATCACCGAGGGCTCGGTCACCGTGCACTTCGAGGTCGAGGAAAACGAAAAACAGCGGCTCAAGAAGGTGGAGTTCGAGGGCAATCATGCCTTTAGCGATCGTGAACTTCGCGGGGACTTCGTCACCAAGTTGTGGCGGCCGTGGTCACTTCTGACGAGTTGGTTCGATAAGTCGGGAACCTACGCGGAACAGGTGTTCATGCGCGATCTGCGCGCCATCGAAAAGAAGTACAGCGATATCGGTTACCTCCAGGTGGAACTCGCTGAACCCGAGATCGACGTCTCCGAAGATGGGCTGGCGATTCGCGTGGCGATCCGCGAGGGACCGCAGTTCAGCGTCGGTGAGATCAATATCACCGGCGACGAATCGATGGATTTTGAAGCGCTGCTGGATAAGCTGAAGCTCGAGACTGGGGAGATCTTCAACCGATCGCACCTGACCGAAGACGTCGAGATTCTGGAGCGACACTACACCGACCGGGGTTTTTATTTCGCGAGTGTGAGACCTGGGACTCGGCTCGACACAGAAACGCGGAAGATCCACGTCGAGTTCCAGGTAAAGAAAGGCCCCCTGTACTTCATCCGGCACATCAATCTATTCGGCAACACGATCACGGTCGATCCCGTCATCCGGCGAGAACTGAAGCTGGTCGAGGGGCAGCTTTACTCGGCTCGCGACCTGCAGATCAGCAATTTGAAGGTCAAACGCCTGAATTTCTTCGAAGATGTCAGTTTTGAACCCAAACCCACAGATGATCCTGCGAAACTCGACTTGGATATCACTGTCGCCGAGCGTCCGACGGGTTCTTTCAGCTTTGGTGCCGGCTACTCTTCTCAAGACAACTTGGTTTTTACGGCATCGCTCAGTCAGGCCAATCTCTTTGGGCGCGGCTACGGGGTGAATTTCCAGATCGATCTCGGTGGGCGAACCAGTCGCTACAACATCTCGCTGCGCGACCCTCACTTCCTGGGAAGTGATTTCAGTGCCGGTGGCTCTCTGTTTTTGAGCCGGATCAACTTCGACAACTTCAAGCAGCGACAACGCGGTTTCAGTTTGAGCCTGGGGCACGCCCTACGCGAAGACAACACGGCGAGCGGACTTATCCGCTACAGCTATTCCCAGCGCAAGGTTGAACGAAACGACGGAGGAATCAACGCTTCCGCTCCGGTGTTCAGGCAGATCCTGCAGGGCAACGAGAGCAACAGCACGCTTGGGCTCTCGGCCCGCAGTGACACTCGCAACGATCGATTCTCTCCGACGGCTGGCACGACCTACGGCGCGAGCGTGGACGTATCGGGGCTCGGCGGTTTCGCCCGATTCGTACGGGTCGAAGGGAACTACAGTCGGTATTTCGGTGCCCCCGGCTGGTTGTTCGATCGCTCTTCCTTCGTTTTCAGCGGGCGAATTGGATATGCCTACAGCTTCAACACGTTGAGCGATTACAGTTTTCAGGGCATCGACGGTCCGACGATCTGTGACGATGGCGCATGCGACAATGCGGCTCCGCTCGACGAGATCGACACGAACATCACCCTGCCACTCACCGAGCGCTACTTCCTCGGCGGGATCGGCGCATATCAGCTGCGCGGCTACAAGGCGCGGTCGCTCGGGCCCCGCCGAGCGGTCCTCTATCGCCATTTTGATCCCTTCGCAGCCCCCGGAGATGGTCAGATCTTTGTCCCGGTCGGAAGGTTACTCGAGAATGGGGTTGCAATTTGCCGGGATGACCTGTTGTCTCCGATCAATACGCAGGGCGACAAAGATGGAAAGTGCAACGATATCGATGACAAGAAAATCAAAGACTTCGAGGACCTCGACGAGACCGACGTGATTGGCGGCAACAAGTTTGCGCTGGTGAACCTGGAATATCGCCTCCCGATCTCGGAAGAAGTCGGATTGCAGGCCGTTCTGTTCGTAGACGGCGGGAATGCCTTCGGAGAAGGCGAAAGCCTGTTCGATGTCACGGAGTGGCGCTACGCTTACGGTGGTGGACTGTTATGGTTCTCTCCCTTCGGACCGCTGCAAATCGTCTTGGGATTTCCCATCAACCCGCTTTCCTTCGAGAAGAGCCCAGTGTTCGAGTTTTCCATTGGCGGGTTCGTGCAATGAGTTGAAGGACAACCAGCACATCGAGAACACCGGATAGACCACCCATCGAACATCACCCGTCCCAACAGCTCCTGGTCAGTGAGCTGATGCGCGTCGAGGTGGGAAATTGGAGAAACGTAAAATGCGCGATTTGACCTCGAGGAAGTTGACAGTTGTTGTCACCGCCGTGCTGTTGCTCGGCTGGGGCCTGGGTGCTTCAACACAAACGACCAAGATCGGCATCGTCGACCTCGACCAGGCTGTGTCATCTACAACCGAAGGCAAGGCCGCTCGCGACGAACTCGAACGCAAGAAGCGCGAAGCGGAGCAATCCCTCCAGCCTCTCATCGAGCGCTACCAGACGATGGCCAAGGATTTCGATGCAAAGCAGTTTGTGCTCTCCGACGATGCACGCTTTCAAAAGCAGCTCGACCTTCAGGAGTTGCGCCAGGAAATCGAACACAAGCAGCAGCAGCTACAGGGAAAGCTCGAAGTCGCACGTGAGCGCCTGGTCGGCCCGCTGCGCACGAAGCTGGTCGGGATCGTCGAGACTATGGGCCGCGAAGATGGTTTTTCTTTCATCATGATGCGCAACACGCCTGGCCTCGTGTACACCCGAGAGGCACTCGATATTACGGACCAGGTGATCGAGAAGTTCAACGAACAGGGCTGAGCCCGTTATGTCTCGTATCGGTTCCGGGGCTCGAATTCATCCCAGCGCAGTCGTGGAGCCGGGTGCAAACCTCGCCGACGGCGTCGAGGTCGGTCCGCTGGCGACGATCGGTCCCGAGGTCGAATTGGCTGAAGGCGTCAGGATCGGCCCGCACGTCGCGATTCTGGGACGTACCCGCATTGGAGCGCGCAGCGAGGTGCATCCATTCGCCTGTCTCGGCGGGCCGCCCCAGGACCATGACTTCGCCGGCGAGACGACGAGTCTCGAGATCGGCGAAGACAATGTCATCCGTGAACACGTGACCATTCACGTAGGCACAGAGGCCGGGGGAGGTTGTACGCGCATTGGCGATGACAACCTGATCATGAACTCCGCGCACATTGCGCACGACTGTCGCGTGGGATCCCATTGCGTCGTGGCGAGTTTTTCCGGGCTCGCGGGTCATGTCAGTGTCGACGACTACGCGGTGCTCGGAGCCTATACCGGGGTGCACCAGTACTCGCGCGTGGGCGAATCGGTGATGACCGCCTCCAACACGAAGCTCTCACTCGATGCATCGCCGTTTTCGATCGTGGCTGGGGATCGGGCTCATTGGATCGGCGTCAACTATGTCGGGCTCAAGCGACGCGGCGTCTCGCGTGAAAGACAGCAGCAGATCAAGCGTGCCTATACCATTCTTTTTCAATCGCAGTTGAGTCTCACTCAGGCTCTCAAGAGCGTGCGCGAGGAACTCAAGGAAGTACCGGACGTAGAACGCCTGGTGAGTTTTCTTGAAACCAGTGGTCGCGGATTTTGTCGCTAGCGCAGATCGCGCGCGGGGATTCTCTGCAGCTTGGAGGGGCAAGGGAGTGTCCGATGGGAGTCAGTCATGCCTCGGATTGATCGCCGGAGACGGCAGACTTCCATTTGAGGTGGCCCGCTCGGCGCGCGCGGAGGGTCGCCGTGTTTGTGTCGTCGGCTATCCGGGAATCACCGACCCCGGCCTCGAGAAGGAGGTAGATTCGTTTACCTGGCTGAGCCTCGGACAGTTCACAAAGTTGTTGGACGAATTCTCTCGGCAGCGGGTGCGCGAAGCCGTGATGGCTGGAAAGGTGTCGAAGCTGCACCTCTATCGCGGGAGCAAGACCCTGCAGCCGGATCGACGTGCCCTCGATTTGTTCGACGGAATCGACGACTTGCGAGACGACTCGATTCTCGCAGCCATTGCGCGCGCGCTGGGCGAAGAGGGTGTAGAGCTGCTTCCCCAACTTCAATTCTGCCCGAATCTGGTTGCCCAACCAGGCATATTGGGTCGAATCGCACCCAGTCGCGCCCAGTTCGATGACATCGCATTCGCCTGGCCGATTGCGAAGGCGTTGGGCGAGTTCGACGTCGGTCAGTCTGTGGTGGTCGAGTCTCGTGCCGTGCTGGCCGTCGAGGCGATCGAGGGAACTGACGCGGCGGTGCGGCGGGGAGGTGCTCTGGGCAGTGGAGGGGCCAGCCTGGTCAAGGTCGCAAAGCCCGCACAGGACCTGCGCTTCGATCTGCCCACCATCGGGCCCGAAACATTGCGAGTCATGCTCGAAGCCAGGGTGACGGCCTTGGCCTTTGAGGCTCACTGCACGATTATTCTCGATCGTGAAGAGTTGCTGAGGAATGCCGATGCAAATGGAGTCCCCGTCGTCGCGATCGGTCCCGAAGGACCGACAGACATCGCGAACTCCAACCTGATTGACAGCTGAAAGAGAGCCCCAGTGAACGAACTACAGATCGTCGTGGTGGGTGCGGGCCATATGGGCCGGCGACACGCGCAAAAAGTCGTGGCCCTGAAAGACGTCGGTGAACCGGTCCGCCTCGTGGGGGTCGTCGACATCGTCGAACACAGAGCCGAGGATCTCGGTAGAAAGCTAGGTGTGCCCTATGCAGTCGATGCGACCGCGTTTCTCTCGCATGCAGACGCTGCGATCGTCGCGGTCTCGACACTCGAACACTACAAAATTGTAAACCAGGCACTGCTCGCCGACTGCGATGTGCTGGTCGAGAAACCCATCGCAGCCACCCTCGATGAAGGGGAGCGGCTGATCGAACTCGCTGAACAGCGAGGACGTGTGATGCAGGTGGGTCACCTCGAATGGTTCAACAACGCCATGCGGGTGGTTCGCGATCGCATCCACCGGCCGCGTTTCATCGAAGTCCATCGCCTGGGACCGTATTCTCCGCGCGCTGCCGATATCGATGTCGTGCGTGACCTGATGATTCACGATCTCGAAATATTGCATCGTCTCGTCGGGGAAGAACCCGAACGCATCGAATCGATCGGAATTCCGGTGTTGTCGAAAGGAATTGATATTGCCAATGCCCGACTCACGTTTCCAGGCGGCTGCGTGGCGAACCTTACCGCGAGCCGGGTCTCGCACACGCCGATGCGCCGTCTGCGCTTCTTTCAGAGCGACGGTTATTTTTCGATCGACTTCCTCGAACAGAGCACCATCGTGATTCGGCGAGAGGTCCCCTACGACGATGCTCCGCCCCAGCTCAAGATCGAAAAGCTCGAGGTGGATCTCGGCGATGCGCTGCTCGATCAACTGCAGCACTTCATCGAAGCCGTGCGAACCCGCAGCAAGCCCGCGGTGGATGGCGCCGACGGTCTAGGGGCGCTGCGAACGGCGGTGCGCATCAACGATGCGATGCCCGACTTCGAGAGCGAATTCGAAGCATGACGACGCTGCTGATCTCCGCGGGTGACGCCTCCGGTGATCTACACGCAGCCGAATTCGTGCGCGCCTTTCTGTCCAAACACAAAACTGCCCGGATTCTCGGACTCGGCGGCGACGAGATGCGCAAAGCCGGAGTCGAGTTGGTGGTCCATCAACGAGACCTGGCGGTTGGAGGTCTGATCGAACTCTCGCGGAGTCTTCCGCGCATCATCTCCGCCTGGCGCAGACTCAATCGAGCGCTCGTGAGCGCCAAGCCCGACCTGGTGGTGTTGATCGATTCGGGTGGTTTCAATATTCCCTTTGCCAAGCGGGTGCGGCGGCACAGCGACGCAAAAATCTTTTACTTCGTTGCGCCTCAAGTCTGGGCCTGGCGTCCAGGTCGCATTGCGAAGCTGGCCCGACGTGTAGACCAGATGGCCGTGATCTTTCCTTTCGAATCGAAGGTCTATGCCGATTCGAGTCTTCCGGTGGAGTTTGTCGGGCATCCCCTGGGTGAAAGGCTCGCAAAGCTCGCGGTCGAGTCGAATCGCAACACAGCTCGCAAGCAGCTGGGATGCGACGGAACCGAGCACATCGTCTCGCTCTATCCGGGCAGCCGCAGCAATGAAATTCGCAATCACTTGCCCGTGCAACTCGCAGCCTGCGCTCTGCTCCACGCCCGTCTTCCCAACGTGCGGTTTCTGCTCGCCGCCGCGCCGACGGTGTCCCGCAAAGCGATCGGTCGCTGGGTGGTGGCGGCGAACCTGCCTCCAAGTCTCCGGTTGGACATTTTCGAAGGTCGATCTCACGAAGTGATGCTGGCTTCGGACGTGGCGCTGGCGAAACCCGGCACGGTGACCGTCGAGCTGGCGTTGCTCGCCCGACCGATGGTGGTCGTGGGCCGAGTCGATCGTTTGACCGCGCTGGTGCTGCGCCGCGCGGTCCAGGTTCCCTTTTACGCAATGCCCAATTTGGTTGCGGGTCGCGAGATTGTCCCTGAGTTTCTCCAGGAAGAAGCACGACCTGAAGCGATTGCAAAGGCGCTGGCAGAACTGATGGCCGGTCCCTCCCGGGAGCGTCAGCTCGAGCATCTGGCCAAGGTTCGAGACGTGCTGTCTTCATTGGGCGCCGCCCGACGCGCAAGTGAAATTGCTGGAGAGATGATTGCCGAACCTGCGGCATAGCGCGCTCGTCCTGCTGGGCTCGGTATACGCTCTGGTTCTCGGCGTGGTCGGTCTGTTGGTCGGTGGGGTGCTGCTGCTGCTACGCCCCGCGCTTCGCTTGGGTCTCTCGCAGCGATTGGGCGGATTGCCCCGGCAGCAGCCCGGTTGTGTCTGGGTGCACGGGGCCAGCATGGGAGAGGCGCAAGCGGGTGCGTCCTTGCTCCTGGCGCTTTCGAGTCTCGGCCTGCGGAGCTTTGGGTCGGCCGTCACCAAAACCGGATACGAAGTATTGAAGCGCATCGCTCCAGCGATCCCTTCGTCGCTCGCACCACTGGATCATCCCGTCTGCGTTGCACGCGCGCTCGCTCGCGTACGACCGAGCGCGTTGGTTTTGATCGAAACAGAGCTGTGGCCGAGCCTCATTTTGGTCGCGATCAGTCGCAGCATTCCGGTGCGGATCGCCTCGGGGCGACTTTCTGACCGCTCGTTCTCCCGCTATCGACGAATGCGCTGGTGGGTCCAGCCGATCATGCGACGTCTCGACGGTGTTGCAGCGCGCTCCCAGCTCGACGCCGATCGCTTCGCTGCTCTCGGCGTTCCCGCAGATCGGATCTGCGTACTCGGCGATCTCAAACTGGATCCCACGGTTGTCCGCGCTCATCTCGCAACGGATCTGGTGCGGGCCACATCTTCGCTGCCGATTCTCGTCGCCGGGAGCACGCATCCCTCCGAAGAGCGGGCCGCTCTCGATGCACTCACGGCGTGCGAAGCCGCGGGCCAGGAAGTCGCCCTCGTGATCGCGCCGCGCCATCTGGAACGATTGGACGACGTCGTGCGCACGATCCGCGCAACGGGCCGCCGACTACACCTGCGCAGCGAATTGGCTGGCCAACGGCTCGCCAATGGGGACGTGCTGCTGCTCGATTCGATCGGAGAACTCGCCGCCCTCTACGCAGCTGCGTCGGTCGCTTTTGTAGGAGGGACCCTGGCAGAAGTCGGGGGACATAATCTACTCGAGCCGCTGTTCGAGGGTTGTCCCGTCGTATTCGGGCCCCATTTTCAGAACGTGCGCGAAAGTGCGAATCTCGCAGAGCAGAGCGGAGCGGGAATCTGCGTTGAATCTGCCGCCAAGCTCGCCGAGGTCGTGGTCGCGCTGATGGCCGACCCGAAGGACTGCCGAGAAAAGGGCTTTGCCGCGAAGCGATTCTTGGAATCCCATCGCGGCAGTGCACTCAGAGTGGCGACGTGGATAAGTGATGGGCTCGGCGGCGGTCTCGGCGATCTTGGCGATCTTGGCGAAGAGGAGCGGAAGCCATCGTGAATTGGCCGTGGCGCGAAACCGAGCCCGAGGGAGTGCCATTGCGCGCGGTGCTGTTTCCCGTCGCCATATTGTCCTGGGGCTACGGTCTGCTGGCATTCGCAGATCGCACTCGCTATTTGCGCGGCTGGAAGAAGCGTCGCCGAGTTGATGCCCGGGTGATCAGTGTGGGTAGTCTGGTGGTCGGCGGTTCCGGTAAGACGCCCATGGCGTCCTGGCTTGCCGAACGGCTCCACCGTCGGGGTCATAAGGTTGCGTTGCTGAGTCGTGGCTACGGCGGAAGACCAGGCGGAAGACCTTTGGGAGGGCACGCCGAGCAGTCGGTCACGGTCGTATCCGACGGCCAACACGTTCTCACCGGACCGGAGCGTACCGGCGACGAACCGTTCATGTTGGCAGGCCAGGCTGCGGGGGTTCCCGTGGTCGTGTCGCAGGATCGGGGGGTCGCCGCACTGCGCGCGATCAGCGCCTACGGCGCAGATGTGCTGATCCTCGACGATGGTTTCCAGCACTACCGACTGCAGCGGGATCTTGACCTGGTGATCTTCGACGCAGAGTTCGGGGCGGGCAATGGTCACTTGCTGCCGCGAGGGCCGCTTCGCGAGTCGCTCCGCGGCTTGCAGCGCGCCGATGCGATCGGTGAAGTAGACGGTGCACTGCCCGAGGCAATCACCCGGGCAATCTCTCGCCATGCACCCGAAGCATTTCGCTTTCGCGCCCAGCGAAGGCCGGTTTCTCTGCGCAATCTAGACGCGACAGCCGTTGTGTCGCCGGACGTCCTTCGGGGCATGAAGGTGGGCATCATCGCGGGCATCGCCCGCCCCGAATCCCTGCGTCAAACGCTTTGCGCCCTGGGTGCGGAGATCGTCGCGGAGCGGATGTTTCGCGATCACCACCGTTACCGCGAGCAGAATTTTCGCGGCTTGACCGAGCAGGCGTCGGTGTGGATTACAACGGAGAAGGATGCGGTCAAGATGCTTCCCGGCTGGACTGCGGGGGTTGATCTTCGCGTGCTCGCGGTGCGAATTGCCGTTGCAGAAGATGACGCCCTGATCGATTGGATCGAATCGCGGCTGGATCTCGGCGGTGCAGGCCGCCAATCGTTGCTCGACGATTAGCTGTCCGTCGTTTCCCGGCTGGCTTCGATCATGGCCGCAACGCGCTCGGGATCTACCCTGCGCATCAGATGCTCGAACGGAGCGACCACGGACCCGGCGACCGGAGTGCTGGCGTCTTGCCAGCGGGCCGGTTTTGCCCCCAACAACGCAGTCGCGCGTTCGGCGAGATTCGGCAACACCGGGCACAGGTAGATCGTGATCTGGCGAAACAGGTTCAGGGCCACGGTGCAGACTTCGAGCAACTCGTCGGCCTTCTCCGGATCTTTGCGCAAAACCCACGGAGCCTTCGACTCCACGTATTCGTTGGCCCGATCGGCAAGCGCCATGATGTTGCGCAGTGCCTTGCCGTAGTCACAGGTTTCGTAGCATTCGGCAATCTCGACCCCGAGCTTTGCAGCGTCGGCGAACAACCCGCCGTCGTCCGGATAGGGACAGAGCGTTTTGCCCTCGACAAAGCGCGCGGTGCGGCTGGCGAGGTTCACCACCTTGCCCACCAGATCGGAATTCACTTTGGCGCTGAACTCGTCAAAGTTGAGATCGATATCCTGCACCGTGCGTGAGAGCTTGCTCGCGAAGTAGTACCGCAGGTAGTCGGGAGACAGGTGCTCGAGATAAGTGCGAGCAAGGATGAAGGTGCCCTTGCTCTTGCTCATCTTTTCTCCGTTCACGGTCAGAAAGCCGTGTACGTGGACTTTCTCGGGCAGGTTGTAACCGGCCGTCGAAAGCATTGCCGGCCAGAACAGGGTGTGGAAGTAGGCGATGTCCTTGCCGATGAAATGGTGGATCTCGCAGTCGTCATTCTTCCACCAATGATCGAGATCGTGTCCATTCGCTTCACACCAGTCCTGGGTGGCACTGATGTACCCGATCGGTGCGTCGACCCAGACGTAAAAGTAGTGGCCCGGAGCGTCGGGGATTTCGAAACCGAAGTAGGGAGCGGGTCGACTGATGTCCCAGTCGCGCAGGGGCTCGGTGAGGAAACTGCCTTTGAGCCAGTTGGCAATCTCGGGTTGTACGTGGTTGCCGTTCTGGGTCCACTCGGTCAAGAAGTCTTGCAGCCGGCTCAGCACGATGAACAGGTGCTTGGCGGTGCGGGTTTCGGGCACGCTTCCACTCAGCGTGCTGACGGGGTTCGTGAGTTCCTCGGGGGAGTAGGCGGCACCGCATGCGTCGCAATTGTCGCCGTACTGTTCCGGGGCCTGGCAGCGCGGGCAGTCGCCTTTGACGAAGCGATCCGCCAGGAACACGCCGGCCTCGGTGTCGAACAATTGAGTGACGTCTCGCTCGACAACATGGCCGGCCGCACGCAGCGCCGCCCAGAATTCGTTGACCAGAGCTTGATTCGAAGGAGCGTGGGTGCTGCCGTAGTGGTCGAAGCGAACGCCGAACGCGGCCAGGTCGGCCTGGTGCGCCTCACTCATGTCGGCGAGGATGGCCTCGGGTTCGATTCCTTCTTCCCGGGCGCGAATCATGGTTGCAGTGCCGTGGGTGTCGTCCGCGCAAAAGAACCGGATGTCGTGACCGCAGAGACGTTGGAACTGCACCCAGATGTCGGAGTACAAGTACTCCACGAGATGACCCAGATGGACGTTCCCATTCACGTAGGGGAGGGCGCTGGTGGCGAGGATCTGACGTTGACTCATGGAATTGTGCGCCCTTTGGTGGTCGTCCCCAATCGTTGTGGACAGCCGTAGAAGTGAACCGGGGAGAATGCCTCGATCGGTAGGTAACGCCAAGGTCTCACGGCAAACGATCGGTCGCCCGCTGGTCCCTCCCAGAGCGTTCTGGGTCGGTCTACGGCGGCGGGTGTGCCTTCGGCGTCGCAGAGGGTTAGCCGACAGAATCCGATCCCCAGTTTTCCCGTTCGGGACCCCGCGCGAGCACTCGGGGAGCCCCCGGTTCTATCTGGTCGATGTCAATTTGCGATACAAGAATGTTCTGATCGAAGGTTTGGAAGCACGCTTCGCGGTCCACGATCTCTTCGATCAGGCACCCGACTTCGTGCAACCCTACCGCGGCGATGGTCCTCCTCTCCCCGGCCCTTCTCGCGAATACACACTCTCACTGGCTTGGACGTTCTAGCCCAGGCCAATCGAGTTGACCCCGGATCGGGGCAATTTGCAGGAACTTTGGAGCGATTTGACACTTAGTTGCACATCGCCGAAAACAAAACGCAGCTTCTTTGAATTCCTGGCCCAGAGTCACTCTTTCAATAGATCTGTTCCGCGACACTGCCTGTCCGAAGTGGCATTGTTCGTATTGGAAGATTCTGGCTGGAGCGCGTCACATGCTGCGATGGTTTTTGCTGCTCAACCTTGGATGCGCGCTCGCGTTGGCGAGTCCTGCCGTGGGCGACCGACTGCTCGTCGCGAGTCAGAACGCGAGTGAGATCCTCGAATACGATGCAGCCGACGGGTCCTTCGTTCGCGTCTTCACGAGTCCGGTGACCGAAGGCTTTACTACGCCAGGCGGCTTCTCCGTGAGACCCGGCGATGGCCAGCTTTACATCTCGAGCACGGGAACTGACGAGATCTGGCAATACGATACCGGGAGCGGTACGGCACTCCCTCCCGCACTCGCGACAGGAGTGATCAGCCCGGCAGGTGCTGATTTTGATGCGTCGGGCGCAACGCTCTACTTTCTCGCGGCGGAGTCGCTGCTCAGTACCGGTACGGATTCAATTCAAGCATTGAACGTCGGCACTGGAGTCGTCTCGACCGTAGCCGTCGACGGCACTGCCAACTTCTCGAGCATATCAGTACAGGGTTCGAACTTGTTCGTGAGCGATTCGCTCAGCGGCCGGGTTTTGCGCTACGCGACCTCCGATGGCGCCGGTAGCGAGGTCGTGAACGGACTCTTGCTCCCCGCTGGCATTCGGGTCCCCAGTTCGAGCCAGATGTTCGTCGCGGATACCGGCAACGATCGCGTGGTCGAGTACCGCCTCGAAATGGGTAACTGGCTCTTCGAACGCGAGGTTCTCACGGCAAGCGCCGGCGTCGATGGACCGACTGGGCTCGCCATGGCGCCGGATGGTCGACTCACGGTCGTGGGCCAGTTCTCCAACAATGCGGTCGCGGTCGATCTCGGCACCCTCGCGGTGTCTCCTCTTGTCGCCCAGGGCGCGGGTGGGCTCAGCCTCGCGAGTGGAGTGGCCTGGAGCGGTTCGACCTTGTTGATTGGCAGTCTCGCGACCAATGCCATCATCTACTACGACGCCAGCGGCAATCCGACCGGCAGTGTGGCCGCCGGTCTGTCTGCACCCGTTGATGCGGGGTTCGGTTTATCACCGGCGGGCAATGTCATCGCATCGAGCCAAAACGACAACGACCTGGTCGAGTTCGACGGCACTTCGGGAAGTGTCGTGCGAAAGTTCTTTGACGCCTGCCCGACCTCGCTCTCGTTTCCCTTCGATGTGCTCACGGATTCCTCTGGCAGGGTCTACGTGAGTTGTCCGAATTCAAATGGCATTCATCGCTTCGACGCCAGCGGTTTTCCGCTCGGGTTCTTCGTCATTCAGGGTTCCGGGGGGCTCGTCTCTCCGCGCGGTCTGGTGTTTCTGGCGAACGGCGATCTCGTGGTGGCGAGCGCGACCGGTGAAGTTCTTCGCTACGACGGCACCACGGGAGCGTTCCTCGAGGTCTTCATCGATACCGGGGGCAACGGCGGTGGACCGATCGATCCGTACGGCATGGCGGTTCAGAATGGTCGGCTCTACATCGCATCGTTCTTCCCGAGTGAGGTGAGGGAGTTCGATGCAGCGACAGGCGATTTTATCCAGACCTTCATCACTTCGGGGGCCGGTGGTCTTGCCGGTCCGACGGCGCTGGCTTTTGGTGCGGGCGGCGATCTCTACGTGACGAGTTTCAACAGCGACTCGATCAAGCGCTATGACGGAATGACGGGAGTGTTCGTGTCTGACTTTGTCCCGCCGGGAAGCGGTGGCCTCGACGGTCCCGTCGATCTCGTTTTCACAGGTGAGACATCGCCCCCGATGGTTCCTGCTCTTGGTACAATGGGCCAAGTCCTGCTCGTCTTTGTTCTGCTCGGATCCGCCAAGCATTTTTTTGATCCACACTTCACCACACGAAGGAGCCTTTTTTGAGTTCGAAACGGATCGCCGCCATCACCTTCATTGGCGCCGCCATCGCCGCTGCAGCCTGGTGGGGAACACGTATTCCTGAACCTGCAATCGGTCCCGGCCCAGTTCCCCTGGGTGAAACCGTTCAGCAGGTACTGCCGGGGGCAGACGGCGAACCCGAAATATGGACCCTGACAAAGCGGAAAGTCGATCGAGAGGATTTCGCAGCGGAAGCCCTGCCCGCGCCGACCCCTGAAGTGGATATCCAAGACAAATTCAACGATTCCGCCCGAGCCCTCGATGCAAGGGCACTAGAGGCGTGGAAGACGGGCGACATTGAAAGCGCGGTGGAGTTTTTTCAGGCTGCGATTAAGGCCGATCCCAATGACCCACAGTCACGTTTGAACTACGGAAGGCTGCTTGTGCTGATGACGGCCCGCGATGAAGCCTGGCCTCATCTCGAAAAGGCAGCTCAACTCGACCCGGGGAATCCTCAGGTCTGGGTCGACCTCATGTCCCTATACGACCAAAGCCAACTTTTTGAGCGCTTGAACTATGCACGAGAGCGGGCAGAAGATTTAGCGGGGGGACGGGCGATCGTTCGCGACCAAACCGGACTCTGGGTTCTTGAAGGAAACTCTGTCTTTCCTTGATCAAGTTCGCGTATTGTCGAGTAGAATTGTACGTAGGGTTCGTCCGCGTACCCGAGGACCCACGGCCGCCTGCTCGTTGTTGGTTGTGAAAGTTATTTCGGCTAGTGCCCAGCCTTTGTTCGTTGATTCTTGTTCATTGATTCTCGATCACCGACTCGTTACCCCAGACTGTTGATCGACCAAGGAGATCCAAATGCAACAGCTCAAGCGTATGATTTTAGTCGCCTCTCTTCTCGTGTTTCCCCTCAGCGCCACCGTCCAGGCCGACACCATTTTAGACGGATCGACGGACGGCGGTGCGTTCTTCAGAATTGTCGTTCCCGACAACTGGAACGGTGACCTCGTCATCTGGAACCACGGCTTCAGCCTCAGCCCGGTTGGCCCGGTGAGCGATCTCGGACCGCTCGCTGGACTTCAGCTCGGCGAAGGCTACGCGTTGGCGGCATCGAGTTACCAACAGTTCGGTTGGGCGCTCTTCAAGACGAAGAACGACCTGCAGAACCTGGTCAATGTCTTCAAGGCCAACTTCGGAGAACCGGGCGACGTGATCGTGACCGGCGGATCCCTCGGCGGCATTGTGACCGCACAGGCGATCGAGAAGGCCCAGCTCGGGAACGTCGTTGGTGCTTATATGATTTGCGGCGCCGTGGCCGGAAGCCGAACCTGGGACGGAGCTATCGACCTTCGCTTGCTCTACGACGCGGTTTGCGACGGGGTCCCCGGCGCCGCCATCCCCGGCGGAGCCACTGGCCTGCCGGCCCCGGGCTTTCCCTTTTATCCGTTCTCCTTCACAGACATGGCTCTCGCGGCCAATGAATGCATGGGCATCCTATTTCCACCGAATTTCAGATCCCCCGGTCAGCAGGCACGCCTTGCTCAGTATCTTGAGGTCACGACCCTGCCCGAGAACTTCGTCCTTACCGATCTCGGGTTTGGACTCTTCGGCATGAGTGATCTCATCTTCAATAAATCGAAGCTCGCCGGCCAGCGAGGGATCGGCAATGCCGGGGTGACTTATAGCGACGCGGCCCTCGACGCGAGCATCGAACGCGTTACGGCGCATCCGGGCGGAGCGAACCGGCTCAACAAGAACTACCAACCCACGGGCAACGTTGGCGATGTCAAGATCGTTTCGATTCACACCGACGGCGATGGCCTGGTGATCATCGAAAACGAGAGTGAATACCAGAAGGTCGTGGATCCCAGCAATCTGACGGTCGCGGTGGTGGACGAAGCTGGCAACACCCACTGCGGTTTTACAGACGCCGAGGTGATCGCGGGCTGGGAGTCATTGCGCGGCTGGGTTGCAACGGACGTACAGCCGAGCGCCGCGTTTATCCAGGGCGTCTGCCAGTCCCTTCCCGCCTTCTTGGGCCCGTGTCGAATCGATCCGAGCTACGTGATCGGCAACTTCGACGATCGCATCCCACTGCGCTGAGAATCGCCGCTCAGTCTTACTGAGTTCATTGGCGTACCAAAAGGGCCACCGCAGCAATGCGGTGGCCCTTTTTACTTGGATCACTCCGCCTTCCAGCGCCGCAACGCAATTTGCAGTGAGCGTGATGGCTCGTCGCCGGGTCGCCTGGGATTGTTTCAATGGCCGTCCATTAGCGGGGGCCTTTTCGTCTACGGCAACTCCACCGCTCGCAAGTAGTGCTCAAACAAGGTCGCAGCCCTGGCGTAACCGTTGCCGCTATTTGATTTGACCATATAGCCGGCGAATTTCTTTTCGTAGGCCTTTGTGCGATCCTCATCGCTGGAAGAAGTCGTAAAGAAAAAGACGATAGACGACTTGAGTTTTTCGTCCCGGCGAAGCTCTTCGAGAAATTCGATCCCGTTCATTCGCGGTAGATTCAGATCCAACACAGTGATGTACGGCCGAGCGACTGGCTTGTGTCCTCCTTCGCCGCGAAGTTTCGCCAGTGCATCGATGCCGTCCTTGGCCACCTCGATTGGATTGGTGATATTGGCTCTAACAAAAGCCCGTCTCATGCCCTGCAGATCGACCTCGTCGTCCTCGACCAACAAGATCGTGGCTTCAGTTCCATTCATGGCGGCTCCCTTCGTATCTGGCCTGAGGGATGTCAGGCGTTATATGACTGGTGCGGTCAAATTCGACAATCCGCGGGGGGGGGGTTGGCCATTCGAACAGTACTGCGGTCCCCCGTGAACCGGACCGCGAGTCGATCCGGACCTTACCTCCGTTTTGTTCGACCAACCGCTTGACGATTGCCAGGCCAATGCCGCTGCCTTCTTGTTCGTCGCGTGGGCGGAGGGTCTGGAACATCCGAAAGGCCTTGTCGTGCAGTTCGGGTGGAATTCCCGGCCCGTCGTCCTTCACTGAGAATTCGTAGAAGGCTCCCCGATTTTGCGCGGAGATCTTCATTCGCCCCGTGTCCCGATCGTGATGCACAATCGCGTTCGTGATCAGATTTCCAAATACGTGTTCCAGCGGCCCGCGGTTCGTTTCGAGCCCGGTCATCTCGTCTGAGATGTCAATCACCATCCCGGGCGGTGCTTCAACCATATCGATAATGCTTCTGACCAAGGTGCCTGTATCTACGGTCTCGGTCTCGGTTCGACCGTCCCATACGCGAATAGGTCAAAAGATCGTCCAGGAGTCGCCCCAGTCGGGACACCCTTGCTCGAAGCAGCTGCATGTTCTCGCGGGGCTGCCCTTCAAGCAATTCACCCAGGTCTTCTTCAATCCACTGGGACAGGCTGTTGATCGCGCGCAAGGGGGCCTTCAGATCGTGCGAAGCAACATAGGCAAACTCTTCGAGTTCCTGGTTGGACCGGGCCAACTCGTGTACGTGAGTCTCCAGCCTCCGTTGGCCGGAGGCCAGCTCTTCCCGCGACGCGCAGAGCTTCGCGGCCATACCGTCGAAGGCGTCCGAAAGTACGCCGATTTCATCTCTTCGGTGCAACCCGATTCTGTATTCGAGGTTTCCCTTGCCAATGGCCACTGCACCCTCCCTCAGGACTGCGAGCGGCCGAGCGATCGAACGGGCGACGAGGGCTCCGATAATGATGCTCGTGCAGAGGATCACGCCCACGGATACTGAAGTCACCACTAAGACGGTTTCGAGATTCTGGCGGGTTTCCTGAGCCGCAACTGATACGTCGATCAATCTGCTGAATTCGTCTCTTGAATGGGAACGCGCCGTGTTGGCAAGTGTTGTCGTGAAGTCTGAGATTGCCTCGCTCAACTGAACGTAATCTGGAGACTGAGCCAACTTCCTGGCCTCTTCAGTCATGTTGTTGTCTGCCAGACTCATCATTTCCCTCTCCCAGGTTTCTAGCCTTTGGCTAGTTTCCTCGAGATTGCGAAAGACGGTCCGATCATCCTCATCGTCTGACTCACGGATAGCGTGTTCGAATGTCTCTGATAGTTCCAGGGAGTCGCGTTCGTATCGCAACGCATAGCCGCGATCGCGGGTAAGAGCGACGTTGTACGCCGAGCGTGCCAGTTCAGTTCTCAGCGAAACGATTCTTGCAGAAAGCCTCGACAAAGATACGGCTCGGCCAAGGGAATCTACTCCTCGTTCCAAATCATCCACGACTGGGCCCACTGTTTGGATCGCGAAGAGAATGGAAAGTCCCAGCCCCAGAACGAGGAGGGCTGATGCGAAGTAACCAATGAAGATCCTGGTCTGAATCTTCATAGGAGAGCCTCTCGGCTGTGCAGCTTGTTGAGATCGACAGGGTGCTGGATGACTCCCTTCACGAGAAAAAAGTCGGAGATGATCCTGCCGGTGCGAAACAACGAGGTCGAGTCTTCAGTTTTCTCAAATGCCCTGTTGTTCTCGGCAAGACCAGGGAAGATATTGCCCTGAATCGTTTTCTTCAGACTTCCTGGTGACATCTTGAAGGCCTTGGACATGATCGCGTAGGCTTCATTCTCGTTTGTGGTGCGAAACCTGAGCGCACGAAACAGACATTTCACGATCTTGCGTACATCCTCGGGTCGTCTCGCGAAAAGGTCCGAATCGGACATCAAGACGTCAGTGACGATTCCCGGAGCGTCTCTTGTGCTTGCCAAGAGCCTGTAACCCTTTGCCAGCGCCTGAGATTGATAGGGTTCCCAAGTTTGCCCAGCATCGATCTTGCCCGTATCCAGTGCCGCCAGTACTTTACTGGCGGGCACAGGGACAACGGTTACATCGTCCTCCGTCAGTCCGTTCAACCGCAGGAGTTCGACGAGGAAGATGTGGTTGAAGCCGTTTAGTTTGTCGACACTGACTCTCCTGCCTTTGAGTCCGCGAATTGTCGTGATTTCCAACTTGCTGATGATCACATCTCCGCCGTTTGAGAAATCGGCGACATACATGATGTGCAGCGGGATTCCCTGTGCGGAAAGGAGCATTGCGTCGGATTGCAAGCCAAAGGCCGCGTCCGCATTGCCTTCTCGAAAGTGTTCCAGGTTGTCTTCGACTCCCTCGATCAAATTGAGTTCGACTTCGACTCCTTCTTCCTTGAAGAAGCCCTTCTCCTGGGCGATGTAGGCATGGGCATATCCGGGCCACAGGTGCATTGTGATCCTTATCGGATCTGAATCCGGTCTGCCCGGAGTCAGCTGCCACAGCAGTGTTGCGGCACTAAAAACAAGCACAGCAACAATGCCAACACGCGTCGCGTTTCTATGCATAAGTCACGTTCTCAGTTTCGATGAAGGCCACACGACTCTACGAGTTCTTGGGAAGACGAATGCGAAATGTCGTTCCCTCGCCGAGGATGGATTCCAGATCAATCGTCCCATGGTGCAGTTCGACGACTCGCTTGCACACGGCCAGCCCTAGCCCGTAGCCCGCAGGTGCATGTTCGGAATTGCGTCGCACCATGGGCCGAAACACATCTTTTACAATCTCGGGGTCAATACCCGGACCGTTGTCCTTTACAGAGATTTCCCATTCGTTCCCGAGATCCTCTGAATAGACGCTGATGTTGGCATCGCGTTCGGGAGTGAATTTCAGCGCATTTTCCAGCAGGTTTTGGAAGACCTCACGCAGGCGTATCGGGTCGCCTTGAACAGTTGGAAGTGGTCCCACTCCCAGCGAGAGGCGCCGGCCCTCAAACGGAACAAGTTCTTCGAGGACCTCAGCCACAATCTCGTTGAGGGCCACTGGCTCGCGACTAAGATCGCCTTCACTCAGCCCGCAGTAGGCCAGAAGCCGTGAAAGGAAGTCTGCCATCTTGCCGACCGTCTTTCGTCCGCGAGTCAAAACCTGCTCTGCTTCAGCGGGATCTTCTCGAAGCTGTTCAGCCGCTATTTCCAGGCAGAGCTGTACCGCCGCGAGTGGGGATCGTAGATCGTGTGCCGCTGTTGAGACAAAGTGACTCATCTCTTCGCGCTGGGCCATCTCTGCTTTTCTGCGTTGATGGGATGCGATTGCTGCCGTGATCGTACCTGGTAGGCGCTTCAAGTACTCTAGACAAATGTCTTTGACGACATAGTCGAACGCGCCATCTCGCATAACAGATACTGCGTGTTCTTCATCCCCGGTACCGGTCAGAATAATCATTGGCGTATCAAACGAGTCGCTGAGGAGGTCGCCGCCGTAGCCATCGCCAAGGGACAGGTCCACGACCGCGAGGTCGACTGGATGACTCGCTAGATAGGCACGGGCCGAATGCAGTGAATCGGCCGTCGCCCACTGGAATTCTGGTAATTCTTTCTCGACGGCTCTGCGAATGACTGCTTGATCGATGATGTCGTCTTCGACCAAAAGAATGGTCGCAGGTTGCGTCACGTTGCTGCTCCCCCCATTCGGGATATATCTCGCCTCCTGGTGAGCGATAGGATATCCCCTGCGGCGTCACTTGTGCAATCGAGATCTTTCTAGGGTGAAACACGGACTCGCCATCATCGTCGAAGGCGAACAGCTACTTGCCCGTCGAGAAATCAATGAGGTGTCGGACGACTTACGCCTTGATGATGTATTCGCTGGTGGGATGGGACTCGAGCTGGCTGAGGTCGAGGAACGCGTTCACGCTGTTCAACATTTTCGTGAGGTTTTGCTCGAGCTTTTCTTTTGAGTCGCCCGCCTTGTACCAGAGCATGGGATCGGTCACGGCTTCGGTGGGGAACCCTTCTTCGACGATTCCGACCCAGGGTGGTGCGTCTTCGGTCAGCGCTTGTACCACGACGTTGCGGATGTAGAGATAAGTACACTGGGTTTCGAGGGCGACCTGACGTTGCACCACTTGCCAGTGTTCGAGGAAATCTTCGTAGGCCATGCCGGCCTTCGGGATCAAGCAGGTGAGCAGGGTCGTTCCCGGAGTGCGTTTGCCTTCGGGCGCGGTATGGGTCGTGTTCAGCAGGGGTACGGACTCGACCACCAGGTAGCCGGCTTTCCGCTCTGTGACGCGATCGATCGCCGCTTCGATTGGGGCCCGATCATCCGCCAGGTCGACCCAAGCCGAGATCATCCCGCAGAGCGGGCGATCCATTTGCGTAATGCGCGCATTCTCGAGGGCGGCGGTTGTTTCGTCGGCGCAAAGAATGCTGAGTTTGTGCACTCCACTCGAAAGAATCTGCTTCGCAGTTTCCCCGACCAATTGATCTCGAAAGTCCGCGTCCGAAACGCCTTCCGGCTTCCAGACGAGGTAACAGATTTTCTCCATCTCAGACTCCTGGGGTTGTTTCCCACGTCTACTTCTATTTATCGGGATCGCCTTCTGCTTCTGTGCTCTGCGGATTCGAACTCTCGTGCTCGGAGTTCTCGTAGTATGCAGACAACGAACGGTGGATCTGGGTCGCGCGTTCTCCACGCCAGCCCTGCATTGCGCTCAGCACGAAGTAGACCTGCTCGCGCATCACGCCAGGGCTGCGGTCCTTGATGGCTTCGAGCGCTCGACTGGCGACGGAGCGCACCGGCGCGCTCTGGCATTCATTGGTGATCGCAACCAGGCTCTCCACCACGCCGAGTTGCCGCACATAGTCCTTGGCCGGGGCGACCCCCGCCTTCGTCTCAGAAGAATCTTCGCTCATCAGAGCGGAAAGATATCACGCTTCAGCGATGGAGGCGGCAACTCTTCCCCCTAAATACAATTCTGGCCTAGGCAACCTCGCCTCCATCATCAGCTTGATAAAATTGACATTTCTCTTGTCGAGCCCCGCAAAACGGCAGGTCGTTTTTCGCTTGAATTCAGCGAGGCAAGGGTGATATTCTGCGCGTGTGAACCGACGTAATTTCATCCTCTACTCAGCCGGGATTGCAGTATCTGTATTTCGACCGAGACCCGCGCGCGCCGACACAGGGTGCTGTGAGGGCCTGTACGGGGACCAGTTCACCTTCCGGGCCGGCGTCGATTCTATCGATCTTCGCGTCTCGCTGCTCGATTGGACGACGGTTGAGATCACGATTCACCATCTGGATTACATCAACGGCGGGTTCGTCTTCGGGGTCTACAACGTTGCCGTCGATGATGCGCCGATGCCTTTCCCCGTCCGGCTCTCACTGGATACGACGGGCTTGGAGCCAGGGATCTACGAGGCTTCGATCGACCCGCTCGCCATGCGGTTGGAGAATCGCGAGAACCAGAGCGGTGACAGCGGTTCTTCGTTCACGTCCCACAATCACCTATTCCGATTCGTGGTGACGGCAGCCGTGCCCGGGAGCTACTCGAACCTGCTCTGGCTCTACGACTCACTCACGCCGACCGCCTACGGGGGATTCGGAGGCGAGTCGATCTACGCCGGTTCGGGAAGCGAGGGGGTTAATACGATCTCGTGGCGCAGGCCGGGTCTCGACCATCCCCACGACCCCAACCCTAGTCCGCTGCGTCGGCTCAAGTCGAACGGCTACCGCTTCGAGTACATGGATGCGATCGCTTTCTCCGAGGCCCCCGAGTCCTCCATCGTGGACCCTTACAGCCTGATCGTCGTGCAGGGGCAGTTCGAGTACCTGCCGCACGCGTTTCTGAGCCATCTGAAGCAGCACGTCGCGAATGGCGGTCGGCTGCTGCTGGCGTCGAACGAGTTCGCGATCTTCCGCGTCCGTCTCGACGTGACTGCCGGGACAATGACCACCTACAGGTTTGACGCGGAGGAAGATGACCCGGTCACGGGGGTGGAACGAGCTGGCGTAGGAATGCACAACCCGGATACGATCTGGGAGACCGAACTCGCCGGGCTGACGACTTGGCCCGTTCGGAATCTCGGCGGCTTTCCGAAGCAGGACATGAAGATTTGCCACCCGAGTGATACGGGATGGCTGTTCGAGGGCACCGGGTTCAGTGACTTCGTCCCGAGCTACTTCTGGGACTGGAGCGCGGGCAACCGCGGCGTGCTCTCGGGGAACCAGTTCAACATGATCGACGCGGGGCTGTCTCGGACACCCTCCGACACGTTGGTCTGGGGCGCGGTCCCGTCGATAAACGGTCGCAAGTGGGATGAAGCTGAGCCCGGCGAGACAGACTGGAATTGGCCGGTCGATCCAGACGGCTACGCGCTGTGCACCCTGCGCGAGCCTGGCAACGACGCTCGGGTGATCGGGATGGCGGGCCATCAGGTGCTCCAACATTCGTTCTTCCTGCCCGGCTACGACCGCCTGTTCGACAACATCTTCGCGTACCTCACCGGGCCTTCGGCTGTCCTACCCGCACTCGGTCCCACCGGACTGGCGCTGGCGACGTGCGCCATGGCCGAGATCGGTCGCCGCACTCTCGCCCGGCGATAGCGCGAGTTGCCCGGCAAAACTGGCGCGTACGATTCCCGATTGGGGCGCCGCTGCAGTTGTTCCAGAAGATTCTTCGGTGATCGGGGTGGACGCTATTGCTACTCGCGGTTGGAAGGGGTGAGGGGAGCGCCGGTGACGAGTTCATCGTTCAGCCAGAGTTCGAGCAGCGCGGCAAAGCGTTCGCTGGTTCGTTCGGCGCTGGCATCGGGCTTCAGCAGACACTCCGCCAGCTCGGAGAGTGTGATGCCGCTGGTGGCAAGTTCCGCGAGGCACGCCTCTTCGTCTTCCTCTCCGGAACGATGAAAGACTGCAAATCCTTTGCGCCACACTACGACACAGCGCGGCCGGCCGGTGTCGGGGAGCTCGAGTTCCTCGCCCTCGGGTGTTTCCTTCCAGAGTGCGAGTGCGCGTTCGTCGAGGCTGAGCACCCGGGCGGCCGGAATCAACCGAAGCGCGAACTCGTCTGTGCTCCGCGCACTTGCCGCGAGAAATGTTTCCCGGTCCAGCGGTCGAGCGTCTTCGTCGTCGAACACCTCGACCCGCGCCCATTCGAGCTGCGCCAGGTCGGCGAGGGCCGGAAACTCAGTAGCCAGTGGGTGACGCGAGAGAAAATCGGGCAGCGCACCGCCAGCTTCTCGCAGCGAGTAGTGGGTGGGGGGGTGGGCGAGCAGATAGTCGGTGATCAAGTTGTGAAACTTTGCATCCCCAATTCGCGCCCTGGTTCTGGGGTAGTCCTCGGCGATGCAGTCGTGGAGCCGGTAGAAGTACATGTTCGCGTAGATGTCGAGTCGCTCACTGGGCGTCAATCGGTCGCTTTCTGCGATGGCAAAGGAGAGGTCGGTGCTCTCGAGTTCGCCGCGACCGACGAGGTCGGCGACACCGGAGGCCACGCCTTCGGGCGCGCGGATCAAGCGATGGAACAGTTGTTGCAGCTCTTCGAGGGCGGGAAAGGGCTGCACGCTCAAGCGACCTGGCCCGAATTGCCAAACACGTCCCGACACTCCCGCTTCGCGCGTTCGCATTCGGCTTCGAGGACTTCCCATGCTGGAATGTCTTCGTCCCATTCGACCAGGCTCGCGACGCTTCCAAAACGCTGCAGTGCTCGACGGTAGAGGGACCAGACGGGGTCGCAGACCGGGCGGCTGTGGGTGTCGAGCAAGTGGCTGCCGTGGTCGGTGTGGCCGGCGAGATGAATCTGCCAGACCCGGTCTCGCGGAATGCCTGCGAGATAAGTTGCGGCGTCAAATCCGTGGTTGGCGGCGCTCACGTAGATGTTGTTGACGTCGAGCAAGATGCCGCAGTCGGCCCGCTCTGCGAGCTCGGCGAGAAATTCCCATTCGCTGAGTGTCGACCCCGCAAAGGAGAGATACGTCGAAACGTTTTCCAGGGCGATCTGCCGACCCAGAAAATCCTGCACGGCGATCACTCTCTGCACCGTGTGGAGCAACGCTTCCTCGGTATAGGGGAGCGGGAGCAAGTCGTGGGCGTTGTGTCCGCCGACGCCGGTCCAGCAAAGATGGTCTGACACCCAAGCGGGTTCCACGCGATGGATCAACTTCGCAAGCGCCTCGAGGTAGCGCTTGTCCAGGGGATCGGACGAGCCGATCGAAAGACTCACGCCATGGAGCACCACCGGGTAGTCCCGGCGAACTTGGTCGAGCACCTGAAGCGGACGACCGCCCTTGATCATGAAGTTCTCGGAGATCACCTCGAACCAGTCGATCGAGGTGGGGGCCTCGAGTACGCGATTGTAGTGTTGGGATCGCAAGCCAACGCCGTGTCCGAGATTCTGCACCCTCACCGCCGTCCCTCTCCGATCATTTCACTGTATTGCCAAAGCGGTGGGCGCCCCCGCTGCAGATCGGCCCGCGACAGGATCTGCCGCGGGCCGCTTCGCCAACTTGACTCACAGCCCTACGCAGACCGAATCATGCGGTGCGCGGGGCCGGGTTACTTGAGGACGGTTCCACCTTTTTCGGTGCACGCATCTGCCGATTTCTCGTGGACCCAACCCTTGCCCTTGCAACTGTTCTTCCCACCGCAGCCGTGACTTCCATCTGCCGCGGCGCATTCTCCCTTGCCGCCACATCCATTGATGCCGCCGCATTTTACCGAGCCGCCTTCGCTATCTCCTGCGACCGCGACCGACGGGCCTGCGGCGAGCAAGCCCAATGCGGCCGTCGCGATCAATGCTCCTCGAAGGTTCAATGTCTTTCCTCCCCTGTTTGAGACCTGGCGACCCGCTTTTACCGGCGGCCACGTCCCGCGTTTCGATTTCATGAACACTACACCCCAGACACCTGGTAGACGAGATCGGTTCGAGGCTGATCAAAACCCGACAATCTCCTACGGCCTGGGCCTGAAATTGCGACGCAAGATCAATGGTTTCGCGCTACGAGCGAGAGATTGCTTGAAACATTCAGGTGCCTCGAGAGCTAGTTACGAGTCGCTCAGCAGTCTCTCAGTGATGAGGGCCACGCCCGCGCCGACGCAAATCGCCAATCAGTGCGATGAAGTTGGCGAAGGTCTGGTCGCTGATCTCGGCGAGACGAGCGGCGTGCAGAACGGTGCCGCGGCGAATCTCATCTGGACAGATGCGTCCGTCGCAGGCTTCGATCTCGGCTACGTGGGCGGGGATCGCAAGCCAGCGCTCGATCAAGGCCGCATCGACCTCCAGGTGAAACTGCAACCCGTAGGCGCTATCGCCGTAGCGAAACGCTTGATTCGCACAGCCTCGTCCCAGCGCCAGTTGGACCGCGTCCTCGGGGATGTCGAAGGTGTCTCCGTGCCATTGGAAGACGGTTTCGTGTTCCGCAAAGTGGCTGAACAACGGGTCCTGCAAGCCGTCGGGGGTCGGCTCGAGTTCGTACCAGCCGATCTCCTTTTCTTCGTAGGCCCGCACCTCCGCCCCCAGGGCTTTGGCGAGCAGTTGCGCACCAAGACAGATTCCGAGAATGGGAATGCCGCATTCGATCGCTTCGGAGATGAGTCGGAGTTCAGTCTCGAGGTGCGGGTGCGACTCAAATTCGTTTACGTTCATGGGGCCACCGAGCACGACGAGCCCGTTGTAGCCATCGATCTTGGGCACCGCCGTTGGATTGCGACCGAAGTTGACGTAGCGAATACGAACCCCGTGACTTCGCAACAGGGGATCGAGAGTGCCCAGAATTTCGTGGGCGACGTGCTGAAATACGAGCAGTCTCGGCATCGGTGTGTCCAGTGTATCCTGGACTCAAGGAATCACGCACGTTAGTTTGCGCAGGTAAATTTGAATGACACGTGCCGAGGGTCCGAGTCGCGATGGAGAGGATCAGCAAATGAACGAAGGAGTGAATTCGAGGTTCCGTCCTCGGGCCGCTCGCATCCCGGGGGCGATGGGCGTGCTCGGCGTTCTCGGGGTCCTTGGCGTCTTTTGCGTAGCCGGCATGGCCGGATTCATTGCGTCGCCCGCGCGAGGCGAAGCAGAGGCTCACACGACACAGCCGGCTCGCTTCTCGACTTCGGACGGCACCCTCGCGTCGAGTTGGCAACCGCTCGTATTTCCAAAAATCTCTCGCCATACGGAGTATGCGCTGGTTCGCGATCCGGAAGACAGCTCCTGGGTGATCGCGGCGACGAGTGACGCGAGTGCCTCGGGCTTGACGCACGCCACCGCTGTCGACCTGCGCGAACATCCAATTCTGCGCTGGCGCTGGAAGGTCGATGGCGTGCTCGAGAAGGGGGATGCCCGGCGCAAGGACGGTGATGACTATGCTGCCCGCATCTACCTCACCTTTGAACCCGGGACGAAGGACTTTACGTTCTGGGAGAGAACATCGCTCACGATCGCCCGCAAGATCTATGGCGACTTCCCGAGCCGCGCGATCAACTATGTCTGGGCCAGTCGGCTCGAAAAGGGAGCGACGGTCGACAGTGCGTATGTAGGCAAGTTCGTGAAGCTGATTGCTGTGGAGAGCGGAGCGGAGTTCGCCGGCCAGTGGCGGTTCGAAGAGCGGGACGTCTTCGAGGACTACCTACGACTCTACGGAGCAGATCCGCCGAAGGTCGTGGGCGTGGCGATCATGACCGACACCGACGACACAAAAGAACGCGTCCGGGCATGGTACGGGGATATCGAATTTGTGAGCGCCGGTGCGCGGGACCGGCCGGGCCGGGCGAGGTAGGGAATCGTCCAGCAGCCTTGGGGGCGTACGCACAGGCGATCGAACCGGCAGATTTCGCACGAACCGAACCCACGTGCTGATTCCGGGGTCTAGCAGGGACTCTTCTCACTGGGAAATGGCCGGGCGCAAACGCGTGACATCGGCTCCGGGTTGCTAGACTGCGCCCGCGTTACGCGGGGTAAGGGCGAAAGAAACCATCCAACCCCGTCCATAGAAAACCATAGAAAACCATAGAAAACCATAGAAACCACAGCAGCGGCCTCGTGTTCGAAGGACAGCGGGCCAGGGCAATCTCCGGTTCAGCCGGGCATGAAATTGCAAGGGAGAAGGAAAGCACCATGAATGGCGGTGATCTCGGCGAACAAGTTCAGACGCAATCCAAAGTTGTGCGGGACCTGGTTAGCGAAGTAGGCAAGGTACTGGTCGGCCAGGAGGCCATGGTCTCACGACTGTTGATGGGCTTGCTTTCGGGCGGGCATGTGTTGCTCGAGGGTGTGCCCGGATTGGCGAAGACGCTGATGGTGCGAAGCCTGGCCGAAGCGCTCGACACCGAGTTTTCGCGCATCCAATTCACTCCGGACATGCTGCCGGCCGATGTCGTCGGGACCGAAGTCTTCAATCCTAGAGAGGGAACCTACAGCGTCAAGAAGGGGCCGATCTTCGCCAACGTTGTGCTCGCGGACGAAATCAACCGCGCCCCCGCCAAGGTGCAGGCTGCATTGCTCGAATGCATGCAGGAGCAGCAGACGACGATCGGAAAAGAGACTTTCAAGTTGTCGGATCCGTTCCTGGTGTTGGCGACCCAGAACCCGATCGAACACGAGGGGACCTATCCCCTGCCCGAAGCCCAGATCGATCGCTTCATGCTGAAGGTCGTGGTGAGCTATCCGACTGCGGACGAAGAGCGCAAGATCATTGATCGCATGGCGGGAGGTGTGCCCACTCCCGAGATCAGCAAGGTGGCGAGCGTCGAACAGATCCTTGCAGCGCGAGGCGTAGTCGAGCAGATCTTCGTGGATGAGAAAGTACGCGCGTACATCGTCGAACTCGTCCGCGCCACCCGAGACCCTGTCGACGCGGGCATTGCAAAATTAGACGGCCTGATCGAGCTGGGCGCGAGCCCTCGGGCCTCAATTTGGTTGATGAGGGCGGCCAAGGCCCAGGCGTTCATGGAGGGCCGCAGTTATGCGACGCCCCACGACGTCAAGTCCTTGGCGCCGGATGTACTGCGGCACCGAATTTCGTTGAGCTACGAAGCGGAAGCCGAGGGGCAGGACGCCGACGACATCATCGAGATGATCCTCGACAGCGTCCTGGTTCCCTGAAAGCGCACACGGTCCGATGCTGACCCGGGAAATCATACGGCGCGTCCGCGAGATTCAATTGCGGACCGGACGCCAGGTCGCCGACGTACTCGCCGGCGAATACGTCTCCGTGTTCAAAGGCACCGGCGTCGAGTTCGACGAGGTGCGGCCCTATGTGCCCGGGGATGACGTTCGTTCAATCGACTGGAACGTGACGGCCCGCATGGGCGAGCCGTTCATCAAGCGCTACGTCGAAGAACGACAACTCACGATCATGATCATGGCAGATGTTTCCGCTTCCCAGGATTTCGGTTCGGCCGGCAGATCGAAACGCGAGGCCGCGGCCGAACTCTGTGCACTGCTCGCGTTCTCTGCGATCAAGAACGACGACAAGGTTGGCCTGACGCTATTCCACAGCGAAATCGAGCAGTACATCCCGCCGCGCAAGGGACAAAAGCACGCGCTCCGGGTGATTCGCGAGGTTCTCGCCCACGGGCTCTCGGATTCGGAAGAAGCGACGCCGAGGCTATCTCGCTGGCGGCGGTTCTTGAACAAACCCGCCGGGGGCTTGCCCTTCCTGGGCGAGCTGGGCTTCCGCTTTTCGCGGCCGTTGCGTCCAGCGAGGGAGTCCACGCGAATTGCCACCGCACTCGAGTTTTTGATGTCGGTTCGCTCGCGAAAGTCGGTTTGCTTTCTGATCAGCGACTTTCTCGACGAGGGTTATGAAAAGGCGTTGGTGGCGGCCAATCGAAAGCACGACGTCATCGCGGTGCTGATTTCCGATCCCCGGGAGTTCAAATTTCCGTCCATCGGTCTGGTCGAGCTGCGTGACGCCGAGACCGGAAAAGTGCGAGTAATCGACACGGCGTCGGCGGGCTTTCGAAGAGATTTCGAGCGGCAGTCTTTGGAGCGCGTCGAATCTCTGGAACGCAGGCTGCGCAAGTGGGGCATCGACTTCATTCACGTGGATGCTTCGGGCTCGATCGTCGATCCCCTGGTGCAGTTCTTCCGCATGCGCGAGCGGAGGCAGAAGCGATGAATCCAATCGCCTACCGGTTTATCTCCGTCGGTTTTTTCACTGCGGCACTACTCGCGATTTTCTGGCCCTCGCCGGCCCTGGCCGAGTCCCTCGAGAGACAGGTGACTCGCGGACCGGTCGATGTGATCGTGCGGCTCGAGCCAAAGGATCCATTGATCGGCGATCCAATTCATCTCGAGATTGAGGCCCTGGCTCCGGATGGTGTCGAGTTGTTGATGCCCGAGTTCGGCGAGGCCCTCGATCGATTCTTGATCCTCGATTTTGCCCCAGAGGAGAGTATCGCGGCCGATGGTCGAAGTCGCACGCTTCAGCGCTACACCCTGGAGCCACCGCGTTCAGGGGAGCACAGCATCCCGCCCTTGCTGATCGAGTTTGTCGATCGACGTCCCGGGTCAAAGCCAGCTCCCGAGGGCGCCGACGCTTACGAAGTTCTCACCGAGCGGATCGACTTCACGGTGCGGTCCGTGGTGCCGCAGAATGCCGGTAACGATCTGCGGCCGATGCCCGGGCGGCTCAGGTCATTTCGCATCTTCGGGCTTCCGACCTGGTTGGTGATCAGCCTGGTGGTTGCGTTGCTGATCATCGCGCTGCCGTTGGCGTTCCGGGCCTTTCTCGCGCGTGGGGCCAAGCGACGTCGGCGCAGTGCGTATCAGATCGCCAGCGCTGAACTCGAGGAATTGTTGCAGTGGGAGAGCCATCCCAGTGGCAGCATGATCCAGGAGTTCTACATCAAGCTGTCGGGGATCGTTCGTCGCTATCTGGAAAATCGCTTCAACCTGCGTTCCCCGGAACTCACCACCGAAGAATTCCTCGTGCTGGCGAGTCGCTCGCCCGATCTGAGCAGCGCCTTGCGCAGCCTGCTCAGCGATTTCTTGAAGCGAGCCGATCTGGTGAAGTTTGCGGGACTGATGCCGACGCAAGAGGAGATCGACGAATCGATCAGGGCGGCCCGTCTATTTCTCGAACAGACCCGAAATCCGGACGAATCGCCCAACGCGCCTCGCTTCGAGGAGCGCGCCGCATGAACCAGTGGGAATTGCGCGATCCTTTCTTCTTGTTCGTCGGACTGCTGGCACCGCTGGTGATCTGGCTGGCGATACGCGGCGGCGGTCGGCTCTCGTATTCGAGTGTTCGCCTGTTTGACCACACCCAGCGATCGCTTCGGCATCGCCTGTCGTGGCTTCCCGCGCTGTTGTTGGGGCTCGCGTGTCTGCTGCTCGGGGTGGCGTTCGCCGGACCTCGCGTCGGCGACGCGACCACTGAAGTGCACCGAGAAGGGATTGCGGTTTTGATCGCAGTCGACGTTTCGGGTTCGATGGATGCCCGAGACTTCGTGCGCGGGAACATGGGTGTCAGTCGTCTAGACGCCGTCAAAGAGATCGTGAGCCGGTTCGTGATCGGCGATGGAGAACTCAGTGGTCGACCCGACGATCTGATTGGCCTGGTTGTCTTTGCCCGCTATGCGGATGCGATCTGCCCGCTGACCCTCGATCATCTCAATCTCGATCACATCCTGGATCAAGTCGAGATCAACGTGGATCCAGACGAGCAGGGGACTGCTGTCGGGGAAGGGCTCGCGCTCGCGATCGAACGTCTGCATCGGCATCCCGCAAAGTCGAAGGTCATCATTCTTCTCACCGATGGCGTGAACAATCAGGGAGCTATCGACCCGCTCCAGGCGGCGACGGTCGCGGCCCAACACGACATTCGCGTCTACGCGATCGGTGCCGGGAGCACGGGGCTCGCCCCGGTCCCCGTCCAGACCCTCGGTGGCCAGACGGTACTGAGGCGCGTACGCGTAGAACTGGATGAAAAGACCCTGCAGGAAATCGCCGCGCGAACGGGAGGGCGGTACTTCCATGCCTCGAGTTCGAAGGGATTGGCAGCGGTCTACCGCGAGATCGACGAACTCGAGCAGACCGAGATCACGGAGATCCGCTACCTGCAGTACAGCGAGCACTACGACGGCTGGGTGGCGGGTTCTCTTTTCTGCATCGGGTTGTCGGCACTGCTCGGCAGTAGTGTGTTGCGGAGGTTCCCGTGAGCGACTTCCGCTTCGCAGAGCCTCAGTTCATTCACGCGCTGTGGGGGGTGGCGGTTTTGGCCCTTGTCTTGATCGCCCTCGAGCGCCGCGCTGGGAATCAATTCCGGGCGCTGGTGTCGGATGTCTTGCAGGCTCAGCTCGTCGTCGGTCCGAGTTCGGGCCAGCGCTACACGCGCCACGGTTTTTTGATCCTCGCCTGTACGTTTGCCGTGCTCGCGCTGATGCGTCCCCAATGGGGTTTCGAATTCGTCAAGTCGCCCCGCGCCAGCGCGGAACTGATGATCGCGCTGGACGTATCGCGTTCGATGCTGGCGGAAGATGTCGCACCCAATCGACTCGAGCGAGCCAAGTCGGAAGTTCGAGACTTGCTCGAGTTCCTGGTCGGCGACCGGGTGGGGCTCATCGCCTTTGCGGGCCGGGCCAGTGTGCTGGCTCCGATGACCCCAGACTTTGGTTTTTTCAGACTGGTGCTCGACTCCGTAGGCCCGAACAGTGTGGGTCTTGGAGGAACGCGCCTCGAAGAGCCGATCCGCAAGGCGATCGGCGGCTTCAAGGCGACCGGTGACGTGGCCCGAGTTCTGCTCTTGATCACCGATGGCGAGGATCAAGACTCGTTTCCCATCGAAGCCGCCAAAGAGGCCGCACTGCGGGGAATCCGGATCATCGCGATCGGATTTGGCTCTGAATCCGGCAGCGAGATTCCGATCACCGATCCAGAAACGGGCGCCCGCACCCTGTTGCGAGATAGCGACGGTAACGTCGTCCGCACCCGACTCGACGGCGACACCCTGCGCGAGATGGCCCTGATTACCGATGGCGTCTACGTTCCCGCTGGGCTCCGGTCCCTCGATCTCGAGTCGATCTACGACCAGCACATCGCGGGTTTGATGCGGGCGGAAATAGACGACGAGGGGCGGGTGATTCGCAGCGAAGGTTTCCAATGGTTCGTGCTGGCGGCAATCATTTGTCTCGTGATCAGCGTCTTGATCGGTCAGCGGCGACGCGTGACCGCATCAGCATTCGCCAAGACGAGCTTGTTCTGCGTGTTGATGCAGCTTGGGATGTTGCAGTTTGCACCTGGGGCAGCCCGAGCCCAGGCAACCCCGGTAAGCGAAGCCATCCCGCCGAGCATCGAAAACGTCGAGGACGAACCCCGGCCCGCGGTAGCAGAAGTAGTAAAAGAGGCGCTCGGTGATCCGCGCGAAAATTACAATCTCGCATTGGAAGCTCTCGCCGTGGGACGCATCGAAGCGGCCATGCAGCATTTTGAAAACACGCGCTCAGGCGCGGGAACAGATGGCGAGGCCCGCTACCGAGCCACCTACGGCCTGGGGTGGGTCTCGGTGATCGAAGCCGATGGAAAGCTCGAGAGCGCCCCGCATGAAGCGCTTGCCTCGCTCTACCGCGCGGGCGACTTTTTTCGCGAGGCCGTGCGCCTGCAACCTGCGAACGACGATCCCCGTCACAACCTCGAGATCGTACTGCGTCGCGCCAGAGAACTCGCCGATTCACTGGCCAAAACCGACGACCGCGATCTCGCGGCGCGGTTGGACGAATTGGTCGAACGCCAGCGCGCAGCGGGGCGAGATACGCGAGGATTGCTCGAGCAAATCGAGTTGGCGGACCAGGGCACGCAGCTCGCCGATTCCTTCAGGCGTGAGTTCCGCACGCTTTCTACACAACAGCGGCAGTTGCTTTCGGACAGCGATCGGTTTGCCGTACGCGTCGACCGCGAGCGCGCCAATCTCGAAGCGACACCCGATGCAGACCGCTCGCCCGAAGATTCGACCCGCATCGTGCAGCTGCAACAGCTCGAGATCTTTTTGCAGCGCGCCCGGGAACGCATGGGGCACTCGCGCCGCGAATTGCGCGGGCGTCGCGGGGAAAGGGCCTATCGTCGGGCGAATGCGGCACTTGCCGAGCTCAAGCGGGCGCGAGATCAATTGCGCGATCCTGTGCAAGTGCTGGACGCGTTGCTGCGCGACGGTTCGGAGTTGGCTCGCTACACCCAGGGCTTGGCTGTTGTCGGCAGGTTGGGATCCGACTTGACGGGCCTATCGTCGGATGCCGCCGCAGTACCCAAGGCGCCACCCTGGTTGACACTCTCGTTGCTGCGCGAAGGCCAACAGAGCCTGGGCGAACGCGCGAGTGAATTGGATGAGCGCCTGCTTGCCGGGGTAGCCTACGCAAAACGTCATCAACAACAACAGGCGCCTCACGAGCCGTCGAGCCAGGAGGAAGCGGCAGCGTTTGCCCAGCAGCAGCGGTTCCTGGAGCAGGTGATCGATGCCTCGCCTTTGGTAAGCGAGGCCAGTACGGCATTAGGGGAAGCCTTGATCGCCCTTGAAATCGAAGACCTGGCAGCAGCTGCGCGCAGTCAGGATCGGGGTCTCAAAGCATTGGCGGAGGCGCGCGAGCGCTTTCTCGACCTGCGGCGCCTGATTGAACTAGCCTACGCGGATCAAGGCAGGCTGCAGGGGGTCATCGACCCCGAGACGCCGGGCCAGGCCGACAGGTCGAAGGAAGAAATATCGGAGTTGTTGCCGGCACTGCGCGAAGTCCAGCAGCGCAATCTTGCGCGCACAGCTCGCCTGCAAGAATTGATCGACGACGAACAGGCGTCGCTTCTCGACCTTGAAGGCGCGGATTCGTCGTCGGCAGAAGAAGCCGAACAGGCAAAGCAGCAGTTCGAACTGGCCGAACGAATATTGGCCGCCACCGAAACGAGTATGCGGGGTGTTGTCGCGGGGCTCGCCGAACCGAGCGCAGTTGACCCCGTCGCGGCGGGCTGGCGGACTGCCATCGTTCCCGGGCGGGAAGCGGTCAAAGGTCTCGAAAATCTGCGCCGGTTATTTTTCTCGATCATTGAGTTCCTGCGCGAGACCGCGGAGCGCCAACAGGAGCTGGGAGACGCGACCGAAGAAGTCGCGGCTCTACCTGAGGACGACCTTGCGCGGGGTTTGGGACCCTTGATCCCGCGCCAGGCCGAACTGGCCCAACTCGCGGGTGTGATTGCCAATACCCTCGAAGAACAGTCGCGACAGCAACCCGGGGATTTGATCGGTGGCAATCCCAATCCCAACGCGGATGAACAAGCGCAGGCGGACGAAGCCGCCAAGTTGCGGCGCGCGGCGGAGCTCGTACTCGAGGGACAGATCGAGATGGAAGGGACGGGCGTCGTGCTCGAAGCCGAGCCTGTCGATTTTGCATCCGCCCGGGAACACCAGGATTTGGCGTTCACTCTTCTGCTCGAAGCAATTGAGCTGTTGACACCTCCTCGGGAAAAACAGGACCAGGATCAACAGCAGCAAGAGCAACAACAGCAAGAGCAACAACAGCAACAAGAACAACAACAAGCTGCGGAGCCAAAGCCAGAAGAGCAAGAGGCCGATCCCTCGCAGATGCTGCAGGAGGTGCGGGATCGGGAAACGGAGCGTTGGCGCGAAAAGGCCAAACGCAATCAGCGTGGCTTCGACACTGTGGAGCGGGACTGGTGAGGGGCGCAAGGGTCAAATGGCCGATCCCAATGGCTCTCTTCGTATTCAGCTTGCTGCTTGCCGGCAGCGCCGCCGCGCAAAAGATTCATATCCAGATTTCATCCGGTCCGTACTATCCGGGTGAGGCGGTCGAGGTCCACCTGGTCGTCGAGGACTTCGAAGAGCATCCAACACCGGAGGTCGATGTCGCTCCCCTCGCGAAGGGGCGCATCGACTTCGTGGGCGTGAATCCATCGACGCGCAGCAGTATTTCGATCGTCAACGGACGCATGACCCAGACCAGGACTGTGCGCTTCGTATACCAGTATCGCTTCGTCGCAAACGCAGCCGGAACCTATGAGATTGGACCCTTTCGGGTGAAGCAGGGGAGTGTCGAGCGGACGACGGGGCCGGTTCGGGTCGATGTCACTGCCCTCGGCAAGAGCGATCGCGTGCGCATCAAGGCGAGTTGGCCCCGGGGTGAGCTGTATCCTGGTCAGCGTTTCGCAGTCAGGATCGAGTGGTGGTTTGAGACCGACCTCAGTGATCGGATGCAGGACTATCGGATCGAGTTGCCGATCTTCAACCGCAGCGATCTGTTTCGCTTCATCGATTCGCCACCCCAGCGTGGAGAAACCGAACTGGTCATACGAACCGCTGGGGGACCGGTTTCGCTCCAGGCGACGGTAACCGAGCGCGAAGAGGGCGGGCGCAGTTTCAAGGTCGTGACCGCCGAACGCATTTTGGTGCCCCTGCGTTCGGGGACGTTCGAGTTTCCGGGCGCCACGATCGTGGTCGACGAAGTCGTGCGCTGGCGGCGAGACTTGTTTGGCCAGCGCACGCCGCAAGGGACGCGCAAAGTCGCATCGAGCGACGATGCCCGCACCCTGGTGGTGCGCGATGTTCCAAGGCGTGGTCGTCCCGAGAGTTATGCCGGGGCGATTGGTCGCGGGTTCAGTCTGGAAGTCAGTGCCGATCGCTCGGTCTTGCAGGTGGGAGATCCGATTGAGTTGACCTTGGTGTTGCGCGGCGACGGCAACCTCGAAGGGGCAGGTCTGCCGGATCTGGGCGCCCCCGGTGGGCTCTCGGCCGAACTGTTTCGCACCCCGATAGGCTCTCCGGGTGGGATCGTCAAAGACGCGGCCAAGACGTTTCGGGTTCAGCTTCGGGTACTCGATGCCTCGGTACGTGAGATCCCGCCAATTCCGTACAGCTATTTCGATACGGACAAGAAGCAGTTCGTCACTGTCGAGTCGCGTCCAATCGCGCTGTCGGTGCGCCGGGGCCAGGTCATTACCGCAGCAGATGTCGTGAGTGGAGCAGCAACACCCAACGACCCATTGACAAAACAGGGGCTGTCGCCGGGGGAGGAGCAGGGCGATGGGATTCGCGCGGGAGATACGCGTTCGGCGACCGGGGAACTGGTGCTGAGCGGAGCCAACCTTTCGATCGTTCGAGAGCCCGGCTTGTTACTCGCGAGCGCGGGGGCGGGTAGCTTCAACACGCTGGCCGTCGTTTTGCTCTATTCGCTGTCACTGGCGATGATCGCCAGTGCGCTTACCTATCGTCGGCGCAGCGACCTGGATCCGGCTGTTGTGGAGCGCCGCAAACTCTTCGCCGAAGAGCGGAAGAAGATCGAGCGAGCGCGTGGTTCTTCTCGGGCAGAGGCGATGTCGATCCTGTCGGGTTCCCTCCGGGCCATGCTGCGCGCCGCGCCGGGGGCGCGCACTGCCGAACTCGACGCTTTCCTCTCCGAGTGCGATGCCGTGACGTATGCGCGCACGAAAGGAGACCGGGAAGGGATCGCACCCGAAATCATCGAGCGCGCCCAGGCCCTCGCTGATTTGATCGAGGAGAACGGGGCATGATGCACTCAATCTCGGCCCGCATGCTTGCCGCCATCGCCATGACCTTTGCCATCATGGTCGCCATCGGTTCGGTGTCGTCTGGGGCAACGGATTTGGATCCAGCGTCCACCCTCGGCGAGGCGGTTGCTGGTTACGCCGCGGCCCTCGACACGGTGGACCGGGACCAAAGGCTCGAAGCGTTTCGCCGGGCCGAGCGACTGTTTGCCGCAGGCGTCGACCACGGTCACCCCAGCGCTGACCTGTATGCCAACCTGGGCAACGCCGCACTGCAAGCAGAGCACCTTGGCGCAGCGGTGCTCGCGTACCGGCGAGCCCTGCTGATTGACCCGGATCACTCGCGCGCGAGTCAGAACCTCGAACACGTGCGAGGTCTCGCGCCAGACTGGGTGCCGCGACCCGAGTCTTCGGCAATGTTCGACAATTTTTTCCTTTGGCACCAGACGATCTCGGATGGCGAAAGGGCGTTGGCTGCAGCGCTCGCCTTTGCGGCGGCATCGCTGCTGTTTGCGCTCGGGATCGCGATTCGCAGCGTCGCCGCCCGCAACGCTTCCCTGCTGCCGGGTTTGGTCTGGTGCGCGTTGCTGGCATCGATGGCTCTAGATCCGGCATCCGCCGCCAAGAACGATGCTGTGGTCGTAGCTCGCGAGGTCGTCGCCCGTTCCGCAGATTCAATTCACTCTCCTGCGCGGTTCGCGCGCCCGCTGCCGACAGGCACTGAGGTCGAAATTCTCGAGTCCCGCGACACCTGGTTGAGAATTGCTCTGGCCAACGGGCGAGAAGCGTGGGTGCGTTCTTCGAGCCTGGCACGGGTGCTTCCCTGATCGAGATCGCAGTGTTGCGGTTGGAACCTCTACTCGCGCTGCAATGTCTTGATCATCTGAACGATGTCTGCCGGAAGTCCGTGTTCGACCGCACCCCGGACCAGATGGTCCCGATACCAGTCGTGGGGAGGTGTTTCGCGCATTGACCCAGTACCCAAATAGACCTGGGTGCCGAGGGCTTCTCCGGAATCCACGGTGACGTTGCACGGGACGCGGGCATAGCCCGGTTCAAATTCGTCGAGACTCGACCAATCCGATGACGAGATCTGAAACACCACGCCCCAGGCCAAAGATTCGGGGTCTTCAATCAGGTTGGCCTTTCCGGAACCGTCGGCCGCAACCTTGTTGAACACCAGCCTCATCCCGGGCCAACTCGCTCGGCCAATCGGAGCCGCATCGGGGATGCGCGCTCGAAGACGATCGGTACTCATATTCGAACCGTATGCAAAGTAGAACTGCTTCATGGGACTGCTTCTCAATCACGCCACCCGCCCCGTTGATTTGTACTGCATGGCAGAGCAGCGATGGTTCTCAGTGTCGACCGTCGGACCCGACCCCGAGGAATAATTTGCCTTAAAGGGAGTCATGCGTCGATCCGAATCATGAAATTGATGAGCGTACGTTCATGCCATGAGAAGGCCGCAAAGCGATAGCGAGCATTTGACTATGTCCAGTACTGCAAAGCCCTACATCGCAGCATCCAGCGCCACGGCCCCGCAGCCCCTGCGTGTCCTGCTCGTAGAAGATCACGCGGCCGACGCCCACCTGGTGCAACACCTGCTCGATGCAAGCGAAGACGTGCTGTTCGAAGTCACCCATGTAACTCATCTCGAATTGGCGGTGGCGCTCGTCAGCAAGGAAGAGTTCGATCTGGTGCTCCTCGACTTGTCGCTTCCCGACGGCTACGGCTCCTTTACCATCGACTTTGCGGCGCAATTCGCACAGAGAATTCCCGTCATCATTTTGACTGGCATTGAAGACGAGTCGTTGGCGATGAAGGCGATTCATGCCGGAGCTGCGGACTACATCTGCAAATCGGCACTTAGAGAAGTCCACCTCGCCAAGACGATCGAATGCGCTGTCGAACGTCAGCGACGCCTGAACTTACTCGTAGGTTCGGTGTCGGATCAGATCGCCCCGGAGATGCGTGATTCTTTGCATGACCCGATCACCGGATTGATGAGCGAAGCCCTGTTCAAGGATCGACTCGAGCACGTGCTTGCATGTGCTGAGCGCAAGCAGGAACCATTTACCGTCGTGGCCCTGCGCCTGAACGAACTTTCGGAGATGCAGAGCGAATATGCCGTAGCGACCCTGATGTGTTCTGCGGCCGACTGTCTTTCGCGCAGGGTGCGGAAGAGCGACAGCCTCGCGCGCATCTCGCGGGACTCGTTTGGCGTGGTGATCAGCGGCCTTTCGGACGTCGCCGCCGTCAACAGTACGGTCGGGTCATTGGTCATGTCGCTTTCGAGTGTTTCGCTGCCAGAGAATTCAGATCTCCCCTCCCGGGACATGAGCACCAGCGTCGGCGTGTCGATCCATCCAGACAACGGATGCGATAGCAGCGTGCTGTTGAGCCGCGCCATGCAATTCGAGTTTGCGACCGCGCGAATCGGTATCGCGAACCAATCCCCGCAATCGACCTTCTAAACCGAACAGCGAACTTTGCAGCGCAGAACGCGGCCGACCCTTTCGAGGGTGAAAGCCGCTACGGGCACGGGTATCTTCTGCTGGCCATCGAGGCGGTGAGTTTCAGCATCATTACCGCTCAGCAGCCAAAGGGGAAGTTCTGAGTGGACGAGTCGTCGCGGCACTCGCGGGATGTTCAGGGCGTCGCGCACGGCCGCAACGCCCCCCGAGATCCGACGCGAGCGGTCGCACCCGAAGAAGCGCGCTGGCGCCTCGTGGAACTCAATGCGGATGGGTCCGAAGGGTCAATTCATTTGATTACGAGCGATGTCACCGAGATCGGACGACGGGGTCGCGATATTGCCGAACCCGACGACGAGCAGATGGCGGACCATCACGCGAGCCTGGTATATGAGTCGGGCGAGTGGTTCATTGCCGATTCGGGAACGGGGACGGGAGTTTGGCTGCGCCTCGATGCCCAGGAGGGTCGACCCCTCGAGAGCGACGATCAGATCTGGCTGGGCGCGCAGATCCTCGTAGCCGTCGTGGAAGACGATCGCTGGTACCTGGTCCACTACGGACCGAGCGGAGAGATGCGAGAAACGCATGCAGTCGTCGAGGGCGGAATGATCGTCGGGCGGGGCTCCGATCACGAACTCGATCCCGACGACGGCTTGTTGTCGCGCCGACATGCTGAGTTTCGCGTCCTGGATGGAGTACTCCACGTCTTCGATCGAGGCGCCAGCAACGGGACCTTCGTAAAGGTGTCGGGCGCGACGGTGCTCCATCAGGGATCAGAATTCCGCATCGCGACCAAGGGTTACCGGCTCGAGCTGGGAATAGAGTAACGGCGCGCGGATTCAGCCGGACGCGCTGCGTTCTTTTTGCAGGTGTTCAGCCAACAGTACTGCGACCGACCTCGCGTGTCCTCGGGCCCCCATCTCGGTATAGAACTGGTGGGCGCGTCCGAGCTGGGCGGCGCGGCGTTCCGGGTCCGCCGCCAGGCGGGCGAGCTCAGCGAGGACCAGATGGACCATGGGTCGGTATGCGATTGCACCCGTCGAATCCACCAGATTCAGGATGGTGCCGATGCCAGCTTGAATTGCGTCGGGGTCGTCGCGGTCGTGGGAAACGAGCATCGCGCGCACCAGGGTGATGCGCGCGATCAACTCGATGATGTGGGCGTCTCGGGCTTCCGCAAGGGCGAGGGTTTCTTCGGCGTAATAGAGCGCTCGGGTTTCGTCTCCCTTGCCGAGATACGCCAGCGCCAGGGAATTGTATAGACGCGGCTGAATCGACAGCAGGTTCTTGCGCGTATCGGTGATCTCCATCGTCTTCCCGAGAGAATCGATCGCATCCTGCCAGCGCTCAGCCAGGATCTGAGCGTCTGCTTTGGCCAGATATCCGTCGGCGATCTGAAGCGGAATTCCAGTTTCGTCCGCGAGTCGCGCAGCTTGCGTTCCGTGTTCGATCGCCCTCTCGACGTCGCCGGACAATACCGCCTGCTGCACTCCAAACGCGTGAACGTAGCCTTGGGTTTCTGGTTCGTCGGTCTGCGCTGCCAGTTCACCGGAGCGACGGATCTGCACCGCAGCCTCCTCCATCTGACCGGTGAGAGCAAGCAGGATGCCGCGCATGCCCACCGCGTATGCGCGATGAGTCACGGCGTCGTTGAGATAGAAACCGGGTGTCTTGTCCTCGGGTATATCCGCGGTCGAGTTCAGGACGTCGATGGCTTCGGACAGACGTCCGTGATAGATCAACGGCGTCAACATGGAGAGTCGCGAAGCGCGGGACAGACTGGCGAACCCGAGTTCGTCCGCGAGGTTCGCCGCCTGCAACGCGTATCGGTGGTGTCCGTCGTGATCGCCGGCGACTCCCCGGAAAACGGCATACATCAGGTTGAGCACAACCCGCGCGGAATCATCCTCGGCCATTTGCGCGAGTTCCATCCCGCGGTTGTAGATTCTCGTGGCCTCGCCCTGAGACAATCCGAGGCGCCAGGCGAGTTGGAGCAGCCAGATGCGCGCCGTCAAGCCAAGGCGGACCCGCTCGGGGGTGTCCGCTTCGTCACCAATCAAGGCCAGCACGATGCGCCAGTGACAGTAGGCCTCAGAAATGTCTCGTAGCCCGATCCATTCGGCCGCCCGCTGGTGCCAGTGCGCGGCCCGCATGCTTTGTCCCGCTTCTTCGAAGTGGTGTGCGAGCAGCGACGCAAGTTCGTCGAGTTTCTTGGGGTACATCTCTTCGAGGGCACAGGCGACCTGGCCGTGGACGCGGGTTCGACCCTCCTTCAGTTGGCAGCGGTAGGCGACTTCCTGGGTCAGCGGATGGCTGAAGGCGTATTCGGCCGAGGGATAGAGTGCGCATTCATTAATGAACTCGAGACGCGTCAGGGTTTGGAGTGCGGAGGTGAGTTCCACCTCACTCAATGTGAGAATTCGATGGAGCAATGCCTCGGTGAACCGGTTCCCGACAATTGCGGCAGCCTGAAGGACTTGCTTTTCGGTTTCTGGAAGTTGGTCAATGCGCGCGTCCAGAACCGAATGCACGGTCTGCGGTACCGAGATGTGTTCGACGGGCGTGACCAGTCGATAGGTTTTCCGGCTCCCGGTGAGGTTGCCCGAATCGACCAGGGATTGAACGACTTCTTCGATGAAGAAGGGGTTGCCATCGCAACGCGCGTGGATGGCCTGGGGGAGATCCTGCAGGCTGGGGTCGGTGCCGAGCAGGTGAGTCAAGAATTTTGAAACAGAGTCCTCATCCAGGGGCATGAGGGGAAGCTGTTGGTAGTAGGATCGATTCATCCACGGTGCGTGATAGTCCGGACGGAAGTTGATCAAGAGCATCGTCTGGGTGCCGGCGATCGATTCGACGAGCTTTTCGAGGAACAACTCGCTGCTCGAATCGAGCCAGTGAAGATCTTCGAGCAGGAACACGCTGCTCTCCTGGCGATTCTTCGCGTGAAGCAGTCGGGTGATGATGCCGAGCAGGCGTCGCTGGCGGGCGTCGGGGTCGAGGGGAAGCGGGTCTTTGTCGGGATCCGGGACACCGAGAAATTCGAACAGCAGCGGCAGGCCTTCGACCAGGGCGGGTTCGAGCAGCAGTGTTGCCCCCGCGATCTTCTCGCGCGCGTCCGCGGGATCCTCCTTTGGATCGATGCCAAACAGACCGCGCATCATTTCGAGCACGGGCAGGAAGGGAGTCAGTTGTCCGTGGGCCTGGGCGTGCGCCTCCCTTACCTTGATCCCTCGATCTCGACAGCGCTTGGCAAATTCGAGACACAGCCTGCTCTTGCCGATGCCCGCCTCGGCGATCACACCCACGACCTGGGCGTTGCCCTTCATCGCACGCTCGAGTGCGGTTTCGAGCACATGCATTTCTTCGTCCCGGCCGACGAATTCGGTGAGCCCGCGGGCGTGGGAGCGGTCGAATCGGGAACGTAGCGGGCCGATACCCTGCAGGTCGTAGACCTCGACGGGCTGTCGCAAGCCCTTGATCTCGAATTCGCCGAGGCTTTGCAGATGAAAGTAGCCCGCGACCAGGCTCTGGGTGTCTTCGCTCAAGTAAATCGTCCCCGGATCTGCCAATTGCTCCATGCGCGCCGCGAGCCCGACCGTGTGTCCCTGCGCGGTGTAGTCCATGCGAAGATCGTCACCGATACTGCCCACCACGACTTCCCCGGAGTTGATCCCCATGCGCACGGAAAAGGTGATCCCCAGACTGCGCTTCAGTTCCGCCGAGTAGCGTCGCAGTTCGTCATTGAGGTAGAGAGCCGCGTAGCACGCGCGTTGGGCGTGGTCTTCGTGGGCGATGGGCGCGCCGAACAGGGCCATGATCCCGTCGCCGGTAAACTGATTGATGGTTCCCTGAAAGCGGTGAATGCCCTCGCTGAGCACCGCGAAGAAGCGATCCATGATGTCGTGGAGAAGTTCGGCATCGATCTCCCCCGCGAGTTGCATCGACCCCTTGACGTCCACGAAGAGGACCGTCACATGCTTGCGTTGTCCCTCGAGTGCGGAGCGCGAGGAGAGGATTCGTTCTGCCAGATGGCGCGGCGTGTAGTCCCGGGGGAGGCGGGGAATTGAGGCTGAGTGGGGCGGCAGAAGCGGCTTGCCGCAGCGTTCGCAGTCGGCCGAGTCGTCAACACGGGAATGGTCGTGTTCGCCCGGCCGGGGCGCGCCGTTGCCGGGTTTTCTTTGAACGCGCCATGGTCTGGAGTCGGGTTCGGCGCTCGGCCGCGGGTCATTGGCAGACTCGTGTACCTGACCGGGTGTCGGTCCCTCAGATGTGCCCTGAGAAGAGTCGCGAATCACAGCTGACCGCCTCATGGGGGGTCGAGTCAGCAAATACAATGTCGTTCTGGCGGGTGAAACGTACACGACGACAGCCAGTTTGTCCCGGACACCATCCAATCATTGCGAGAAAATCCACCTCAATCACAGCTAGTTCCCCGCAACTCGGTACTAACGCCAAGAGCCTCTACGAGTAAACCCCATGCAGCTCTCGTCGTTTTCATCGACGTCCCCAAGCTTGCGGGGCAACTCCTTTCCCGCACGGTTCAAAGCGAGGTCCGTGCTGCGTTCCATCGCACTTTTGCCCAGGGGACCGGTAGCCGAAGAAAGCTCATACGCGAGAATTGGGGAAAGACATGAGTGAGGATCCGCAGGGGTTTCTGCTTCAAGTCGTGATCGTGTTGATCTGCACGTTGGGCGGTTTCCGCTTTCGACGCTGGGCCGTGACCGGTCGCTCCCGGGTTCCACGCTTCTCCCAAACCGTCGAGACAATCGTCTGCTGGGGCATCTACAGCCTGGTTGTCTCCTTTTGCGTGTTTTGGGGAAGCCACTGGATCTTCGAGTACCAGCAACTCTCCTTCCAATAGTTTCTCTTCTCAATGGCTCCTCTGCCAAAAGCCCCGCGTCTGCGAGCGCAGTGTTCTTTCGTGTGCCGACCCACCTGAATCGCCTCTATCATCGGCCAGAACGCAAGCTCGAGAAAAGGGGCGACATGCAGGGTCAAGTGCGAAAGATGAAAACTGAATTTCGAGCCGGGGAGCCGGTTCGCTATGCGCTGCCATTGGGAAGTGAAGACGTGCCCCTCAACTCGCGACTCGAAAAGACCTTCAGGCTCGAGTTCAAACAGGCCATCAGCTGCATCAGCTGTGACCGAAAAATCAAGAAGACCTTCTCGCAGGGGCACTGCTATCCGTGTTTTATCGGGCTTGCGAGTTGTGACAGCTGCATCGTCAAACCTGAACTCTGCCATTTTGCCCAGGGGACCTGCCGAGAGCCCGATTGGGGAGAATCCCATTGCATGATTCCCCATACGGTTTATCTCGCAAATTCATCGGGGCTGAAGGTGGGGATTACCCGGGGCGTTGAACCCGTGTCTCGCTGGATTGATCAGGGGGCCAGCCAGGGGTTGGCGATCCGCCGGGTGGCGACTCGGCTGGAATCCGGGCGGGTCGAAGTTGCCTTGAAGCACTTCGTCGCGGACCGGACCAACTGGCGAAAGATGCTGCAGGGCACGGCAGATGCCGTCGATCTGCCCGCAGAACGCGAATCGATCCTGCGCCTTCAGCTGGAGAAAGACCCCGACAATCCGCTGCCCGGAGAGGAGGTCGAAGGAGCGAAGCCGGTCGAGATCGACTATCCGGTTCGGGTCTATCCGAAGAAGATTGTTTCTCACAACTTCGACAAGAACGCAGTCCTCGAAGGGACCCTGCTCGGGATCAAGGGGCAGTATCTGATCCTGGACACCGCGGTCGTAAACATCCGCAAGTACGGCGGCTACCACATGGAACTGGCGGACACGTAGCGCCCGGGGCGGGGCTGAGAGAGGTGAGTGCTTCCAATTTTCGGGGGCTACGAAGCTCGTGCGGTGCCTCAGCGATGCGCAATTGCCAGCCACGTCAAATAATGTCCGAATAATCTGACACCTGTGCCGCGAATTGGACACTTCCTATGTACATCACCATATCCCCTTCCCAGGGAGACCCGAGGCTGCTCAGTGCAGCTTCGGGTCATTTGGTTCTGGGGGGGGACCTGATACAAAAAATCGCTTCTCTGGAGGCAAATTTTCAAGCTGAAGCGAGCCTGAGAGCGCTTAGAGCGGAAATTCAAATAAATCGCGAATTCGACAAGAATATTTGACACCTGACCGCCCTTCGCGTCCACCTCCCTAACAACATCATAGATCCCAATCCCAGAGGAACCCGGTAGGCGTTTAGCCTGCCGGGTTTTTCTTTTTCCCGGCCCTCTTTGGCGCGCTACCAGTCGGTCGGGGAATAGTCTTTGAGAAACTGGCCCCAGATGTGGGTTCCAGTATTAAAACCCGAAAAAATCGGATCGCAGATTCGCGCCGCGGCATCCACGATGTCCAGGGGTGGATGGAAACCGTGCTCACGTTCTTTGCGCAGGGTGATCTCGATCGGGTCTTCATCGGTGATCCAGCCGGTATCGACGCTGTTCATGTGGATTCCATCGCGCACATAATCGGGTGCCGATGTGCGGGTCAACATGTTGAGGCTCGCCTTGGCCATGTTGGTGTGCGGATGCTTGTCGGTTTTGAAGCTGCGATAGAACTGGCCTTCCATCGCGGAGACGTTGACGATGTGTTTGTCGCCTCCGGGTTTGCGCAGCATCAACGCTTTGAGCCGCGCATTCAGGATGAACGGCGCCACGGCGTTGACCAGATGGACTTCGAGCAATTCGACCGAGGGCACTTCGTCGAGGGCGAGGCGCCAGCTGTTTTTCGTCCGCAGATCCACCTGTTGTAGATCGGCATCCAGGTCACCGACTGGAAACAGCGTGGGATCAGTGTCGCAGTCGTCATCGGTCAGGGGGATCTGCGAAAGGGCCGCGGCCCGGTCGAGCCCTTCGCGCCAGCGGGTCTGGCTGGGGAGCAGCTCAGTCAGGGGGGAGGTCGATTCATTGGCCCCGGCCGCACCGCGCAGCAGGGTCCGCTCCTCTCCGGGCAACGACGACAGGCTCGCCCCTTCCTTGTCGATCATGTGGGCGTAGAAATTGGGCGGACGCCGCACGGTCTGGCAGGCGTTGTTGAGAATGAAGTCGAGACGACCATGCTCTGTCTGAAGTTGTTGCGCAAATGTCTCGACGCTGGGGGTGTGGCGCAGATCGAGTCCATGGATCTCCAGGTGATCGTGCCAGCACGAAAAGTCTTCTTCCCCGACAAAGCGCGAGGCGGCGTCCCGGGGAAAGCGAGTGGTCACAATCACATGAGCGCCGGCGCGTAGCAGCTTGATTACGGTCTGGTAGCCGATTTTGATGCGCCCGCCCGTGACGAGCGCAGTGCGACCCGAGAGATCCGCAGTCTGGATGCGCTTCAGCCAATTGAAGTCGGCACACGGCGCGCACATGGAATCGTAGAAGCTGTGGAGTTCGAAGAAGTCCCGTTTACAGACGTAGCAGTTGC
>JADFNE010000016.1 GCA_022563535.1 Myxococcales bacterium | reverse complement strand
GCTCATCGGTATCGCAGGTGCGACGCAGCTCCGCTTCTCCCACAACCCGGTGGCGTGGTTTCCAGAGGGCGACCCGCTCCGGGTCTCGATGGATGTCATGAACGACGAGCTCAAGGGCATCATGTCGATCGAGGTGCTCTTCGAGACAGACAAAGAGAACGGGCTTCAAGATCCTGAACTCCTCTCCACGATGAAGGCCCTGCAGGTTGCGAACGACGACCTGCGTTTTGGCGAAATCTACATCGGCAAATCTCTTTCACTCGTAGACATTCTCGAAGAGATCCACCAGGCCCTGAACGGAGGGCGAGCTGAGTTTCACGTGATTCCTGAAGATCGTCAGCTGATCGCCCAGGAATTGCTTCTCTTCGAGACGAGCGGCTCGGACGATCTCGAGGACGTGACCGACAGCCTGTTCATGACCGGTCGCATGACCCTGCGCGCTCCCTGGGTGGATGCCTATCTTTACGCGCCCGTGATGCGCGAGATAGAATCCATCTATCAAGAGGCCGTCGGCAGCATGGCGAAGGTCACGGTCACGGGTCTGATGCCGCTTTTGAGCCGAACCTTCGAGGCCGTGATCCACAGCATGGCGCGCTCGTACGTGATCGCCCTCGTTGTCATCACCCCATTGATGATGCTGCTGCTCTCGAGTGTCAGGCTCGGTCTGCTCAGCATGATTCCCAATCTCCTCCCGATCGTTCTGATCCTGGGAGTGATGGGCTACTTCGAATTCCCCCTCGACGGATTCACGCTCCTGATCGGAAGCATCGCGCTCGGGCTCGCGGTGGACGACACCATTCACTTCATGAATAGCTTCCGCCGTTACTACGAAGAGACGGGGGACGCCACCCAAGCGGTCCACCTCACCCTGCGAACCGCAGGACAGGCAATGCTCGTCACCACCCTCGTGCTCTGCGCCGGTTTTTTCGTCTTTACCCTCGGCTATCTCACAAGCACATTCAACTTCGGGTTCCTGACGGGCCTGGCGCTTGCAATGGCATTTATCGGAGACGTGACTCTCGCACCTGCGCTGATGGTGATCGTGATCCGCAGGCGAGAAGCACGAGCTGCTGCGAGTTGACTCATTGTTGCGTGATGGCGCTCTCTACGGGTTCGGGTCAATTGCCTAGAACAAGAAAGTGTTCATTTTGGTCAGAACCGATCCGTATGCGTCTGATCACCAGGCTAAAGCCGGAGACGTGCGAGTTGCGGATGAGCATCCGCGCCACCCCCTGTGCATGTTTACGCCTGGGCTAGCTGGTTCTACTCTCTTCGTGTCGGCCGGCTCCCATACCCGGGGCCACGGGGGCCCAGGCAGGCCGGGCCGACCACGCAACGGAGACAAGCATGAGCGAAGACGTGTTCAAGGGTTCGTGTCACTGTGGTGCGGTCGAATTCGAGGTGAGCGGTTTGCCCGCCTGGACTGCGATCTGCCACTGCTCTATCTGCCGACGCACACACTCCGCGCCGTACGCGGAACTCTGCGCCTACGACAATGTTCGAATCAGCAAGGGAGAGAACAACCTTTCGATGTACAACTGCGGCGGCCAGTCAAAGGAGGACCGCTATTTTTGCAGTACCTGCGGCAGCAAGGTCTACAGTCGACTCAACCACCTCGGTTGCAGTGCCGTTTTTCTTCAGAACTTCACGACCCCCAATCATGGCGCGGACGGTGAGATCGATCCGCGTCTCAAGATGGGATGTCACATCTTCTACGGAAGTGGCACGGTCTGCGTCTACGATGACCTCGACAAGTTCGAGACGCTCCCGGAGGCTTTCGGCGGAGACGGCAAGACTCTTCCGAACGAACGTGCATAGCTGATCGGTTTGTAGTTCCTGGGCGGGCCGGTGACGTTTCGCACTGGTCCCGCCCGGTCTACGCTCTCGAGTTAATCAGCAGTCGAGTCCTCGTCCAGCGAACTTGACCATCATCCTGTTGAAGAACTTGTTGAACGGGGAGTCCCCGGGAATGAGTTCACGGCAGAGTTTCACAGCATCGCGGCGATCCATGCTGCGCCCCTCATCCCAAAGATCTTCGAAGATGTGTTTTGTCGCTCCGATCGCGAGGGCGGGGAATTGCCCTTCGTCAACTTCGCCGGTTCCCACGATCAGGAGTTGTTCCCAAAGCAATTTCACGGCTCTTTCATAGTCGCTTCGGTTGAGGCGTCCTGAAAGATCGACAGCCTGCCTGACGAGCTTGGGTGTTTGAGGCGAATTGTCGAGCAACGCTTCGTAAATATCATTGGCGTGCATGTTTCGATAGATCTCATCGACTTGGGTTGTCCCCAGGAGACAAAGAATCGGAGCAAAGATCTTCCGCGAGAAGAAAGTGGCACGTCCGCGGAACCATTTCGCATACACCACGTCTTGATTCTGGCAGAGTTCATCTTTCAGGTGCCAGATGTCGACGACTCGCTGGTCAGCGTCTTCAGACCAATCCCACTTCATGAAGGAACGCGGATACAGGGAATGCCAAAGAGATCCCGGCTCATGGGCGTTCTTGATGGGGTAGACCAGCTGAATGTGATGTTTGTTGATGGCGGCAACGGCCTTTTTGTAGTTCCTGGACATCGTCTCTCTCTAACGAATTTCAACTACTGGATTGACTGTTGCTGGACGGTGCGAGTTTCTTCTAGGATCATTATAGAGAATCAAAGTCCGTGACGAGAATCAAAGTCCGTGACGAGAAAGCAAAGGAGGATGTGATGTCGAGAATCGCCGCTGTGGTGGTCTGCGCAATTGTGATCGTACTGAACGTTGCTTGTTCGCTCGAGCCGAGCGATGAACGACCCGGTTTCGGACTGTCGGGCGAGGTGAATCAGCAAGCGGTCGAGGATTGGTCGTTCACCTCGGATGCTCACGATGTTTCCATCGAAACGACGACTTCCTATTTCATCCCCCACTCCGTGACGGTCTGGGTTGTGACCCTGGGGAACCAGCTATATGTGTCCGCGGACGAGCCGGATGGCAAGTCCTGGGTTGCCAATGTCGCCCGAGATCCGAACGTCCGTCTCAAGTTCGGAGATAAAATCTACGAGCAAAAGCTCGTAGTGGTCACGGATGCCAAGACGATGGCGAGTATCGACACCGCGTTTGCCAAAAAATACGATTACGAAGAAGAAGAATTCGAGGACGTGGAAGCTGCGTATTGGCACGTGGTCGAGCGGGACTAGCCTGGGACCTGGGCAATATGATAGTTGGGCGTTGGTACGCTGCTGTACATAAGAGCCGATCGAAATTGGAGAAGAACGCGTTGTCAGTATTGAGCGATTATCGACGAGAAACAGCACCCCTGGACGGCAAGATGCATGCACTCCCGCTGGGAGCCTATTCCGATCCCGAGGTGTTCGAACTCGAGATGGAGCGCGTCTTCCGGCAGGATTGGTTCGCGGTCTGTGGGGCGGACGAGCTTCCGAACCCGGGGGATTATTTTGCCTTCACAGTGGCGAGCGAACCGATCGTTGTCATTCGCAGTGCTGACGGTGTGTTGCGCGCATTCTCAAATGTGTGCAGACATCGAGGCACAGTGCTCTACGACGAGGGCCGCGGGAATGCGAGTAGCGTGCAGTGCCCCTACCACGCCTGGAGCTACGACAGCTGCGGCCGATTGACCGGTGTTCCCTATCCGGGCGATGCAAAGATCGACAAGGCCTCCCACGGCCTCGCGTCGATCCGCCTGGAGAACTGGAAGGGGATTGTGTTCATCAATTTCGATGCAGACGCCGAGGCGCTGGCCCCGCGGCTGGCGGGTCTCGATCGTTATCTAGACCCTTTTCAATACGATCGCTTCGCGTGCGCGCCTGCCATGCCGACAGAAAACTGGAAGTCGAACTGGAAGCTGGTGATGGAAAACTCGATGGATTGGTATCACCTGTTCCGGACCCATCCCCAGTCCCTCAATCACATTGCAGCTACCGGGGATGCTTTCAATCTCGAGGGATCGCCCTGTTGGACGGCGTCGGCCAGCCCGCTCACTCACGCCCCGCCGAAGCGTCCCGACGATCCCGCTTCCCTCAGCGACTTCGAACGTGAGCACTATTTCGTGCTTTCTATCCCGCCGAATCTGACCTTCTTCGCGAACGCCGAGTCCTGGGCCTGGCTCTTGGTGCTTCCCCTGAGTGTCGATCAGACCGTCGTCTGTGGGGGAGGGCGGTTTTCGGAACATCAGGACGGTCCCCTGGCGGCTGAGGCCCAGAGCTACGATCAGGTCATGGAGGAGGATCGGATCCTGTGTGAACGTCTCCAGGGCGGAATGAGTTCCCGTCACAGTCGGGGGGGACAGTTGATCGAACTCGATCGACCGATCAAGGACTTTCACCACTACCTGGGATGGCGACTCTTCGACCACGAGTTGGCACAGGCCTGGGAGGCCAAAACCAGGCCGGAACTTCGCGCTGCCGGGGGTGACGGTTAGTTCTGCATACTTGCTCCGGAATTGCCGGAGAATTGCAGTGATCAGACCTCTCTTCGAACGGCCGAACCCTAGCGCCGATTGCTAGATCGGTTAACACGTCGTGGCCCCGAAACACCGCTAGTCCGCTTCCCAGCAACAATATTCCTCACGCCAGGGACTCCGCCCCCCGAATTCGTTAACTCAACAAAATGCCTGCGTCACTTCCCAAAGGATCGATTGCCGTACCGTTCGGCGATTGCACGAATATACTCCCGGCCTACGACTTCTGGATGATCACTTGAAGGGCCGCTGCTCCCCGGTCCTGCGAGTCAAGACACGCGAGTAATTGATGGAGAACGACATGGGCCAGGACAATCCCGAAGCCAACGCAAGCCATTCCCTTCCCTCGCACGCACGCGTCGTAATCATTGGAGGCGGGGTCATCGGATGTAGCGTCGCCTATCACTTGACCAAGCTTGGATGGCGCGACGTCGTGCTGCTCGAACGCGCCAAACTGACATCGGGGACCACCTGGCACGCGGCGGGGCTGGTCGTGACCGGAACGTTTGATTCCGAACTGACCGTCACCATGTCCAAGTACAGCCGCGATCTCTACAAGAGGCTCGGCCAGGAGACCGGACAGGACACTGGCTTCCGAGATGTCGGGTACTTGCAGATCGCAAGCAATACCGAGCGGGTCGACAAGCTGCGCCGTGTGGCGGACTTCTGCCGCGGCTTTGGTATCGAAGTCGAAGAGGTTTCGACCGCCGATGTCAAGAAGATGTGGCCTCTGTTCGAGACTGACGACATCCTGTGCGGCTTCTATACACCCGACGACGGCCGTGCAAACCCTGTCGATGTCACCATCTCCCTCGCCAAGGGTGCTCGCATGGGTGGCGCGCAAATCTTCGAAGACACCCCGGTGACTGCGATTCACCAGAAGAATGGTCGCGTCACCGGTGTGGCGACCGAGCACGGCGACATCACGGCCGAGTACGTGGTCAATTGCGGCGGCATGTGGGCACGACAGCTGGGCAAGATGGCCGGGGTCAACGTGCCTCTCCACGCCGCCGAGCACTACTACCTGATCACTGAGGAAATGAAGGGAATCCATCGAGATCTGCCCATCGTCGAGGACCCGGATCTCTACACCTACTTCAGAGAAGAGGGCGGCGGTTTGATGCTCGGGATGTTCGAACCCATTGCCGGCCCATGGGGCATGGAAGGCATCCCCAAAGATTTCACCTTTGCGGATCTGCCGCCGGATTGGGATCGCCTGGCTCCCTACATCGACGCAGCCATGGACCGGATTCCAGCAGCACGCGACGTCGGGGTGCGACAACTATTCTGCGGACCCGAGAGCTTCACGCCGGACATGGGATCACTACTCGGCGAGTCACCCGAGCTGCAGAATTTCTATGTGGCCGCAGGCTTCAACTCCCTGGGGATCTTGTTTGGGGGTGGCGCGGGTCAGGTGCTCGCGCAGTGGATTGTGGATGGCCTGCCGCCGGTCGACGTCTGTGAGGTCAACATCGACCGCATGCACCCGTTCCAGAACACCAGCAAGTACCTCCACGATCGCGTCGTAGAAATGATCGGCTGGCAGTACATCAGCTGGCCAAACCTCGAGCCCGAGACTTCGCGCAATGCCCGCAAGTCGGCGATCCACGACCGCCTCGCGGCGGAGGGCGCGTACTTCAGCACGTCGGGTGGTTGGGAGTTCCCGAGTTGGTTCGCGCCCGAAGGCGTCGAGCCCAAACTCGAATATTCATGGGGGCGTCAGAACTGGGCTCCCTACAGCGCCGCTGAACACAAAGCAGCCCGGGAAGGCGTTGTTCTGATGGACCTCACTCACATGTCCAAGTTCCTGGTCCAGGGTAGAGATGCGGAGAAGGTGCTGAACCGGATCTGCGCGAACAACGTCGCGGTTCCGGTCGGGCGCATCGTCTACACCCAGTTTCTGAATGAACGCGGCCGAATCGAAGCGGATCTGACGGTCACCCGCACAGGGGAATTTGAGTACCTCTTGATCGCCGGCGATCTGCTCCACATGCACGCGCTGACATGGCTGCGGCGAAACATCCCAGAGGAGGCTCACGCCTTCGTCACCGATATCAGTTCTGCCTACAACATCCTCAACATTCAGGGGCCGAGATCCCGCGAACTGCTCGGCATGATTACCGATGCGGATCTCTCGACAGAGGCCTTCCCGTACCCGTCCATGCAGGAGATCGAGATCGGGTATGCGATGGTCAAGGCCATGCGAATCACCTACGTGGGCGAGCTGGGCTACGAGCTGTATGTACCGACCGAGCAGACGCTTCATGTCTTCGACCTGCTCATGGAAGCCGGCAAGAAGGTGGGGCTCAAGCATGCAGGGCTCGCAGCGCTCGAAACGCTGCGCCTCGAGAAGGCCTATCGCGACTGGGCCGCTGACATCGACAACGAAGACACCCCGCTGGAAGTCGGGCTCGGATTTGCAGTCTCGTGGGACAAGCCGGGTGGCTTCATTGGCAGAGAAGCGTTGTTGAAGCAGAAGGACGCCGGTTTACCGAAGACTCGCCTCGTGCAGTTTCTGCTCGAGGACCCGGAGCCGGTAATGCACCACAACGAAACCATCTTTCGCGACGGCGTTCGGGTTGGTTACATCAAGGCTGGGGGCTACGGCCATACCCTAGGCGGTGCCGTGGGCCTGGGGCCCGTCGCGAACGAAGCCGGGGTGTCGATCGATTTCATCAAGAGCGGCCATTATGAAATCGAAGTCTCCGGAACGCGCTATCCCGCCAAGCCATCCCTGCGACCGATGTACGACCCCAAGGGCGTTCGAATCCGGACCTAGGCTGCCATCCGCTTCAGATCTGTGCACGATCGGACGATAATGACTTGAATCTGGGGGTTCTCGGTCAGATCCCGTGGCTTCCCTTGAAGTGGGCATGATCGATGCAGAGATCGCCACAGCCCTATGCAAAACAAGCCCTAAAGTCCGTCGTGTCCTCAGTTCTTGGGGTCTTCGGTCGGCTCCATCGTATTCTGCAAGCGCCTTCTCGAAGTCCAGAGACGCACCACGGCTCGGCCCCTGCGAGTGCTGTGATCGCCGGCCTTTTCTCCGGCAGCCTGCTGGTTCTAGTTGCCTCGGCGGTGATCTGGCTAATCGGGGATGTGACGCCGTCATTTCAGTGGGATCAAATTGTTCCGCCCGAATTGGTCACCGCGGGCTGCGTGATCGCCCTATTGCTTTTTTTCCACGGCGAGCCATCTCAGCGACCCTGGATCCTCTTGGCGACCGGCGTCGCGAGCCTGGTACCCGCGGCAGTCGGCCAGGCGCTCTTGATGCTGGGTCAGCAACCCGTGCTGGCGCCGATCGAACTTGGAATCATAGCCGCAGTCCTGTGTGCCTTGATTGTGTCACCCGGAAATTGGGCCATACGAATTGCCCATGCTCGAGCCGCTTCGATCGAGGCGACCCACGACGGCATTCTTGTGGTGGACCAGGCCGGGCACCTGGTGGATGCAAACCCGATTGCGCGCTCGACGCTCAACTTGCCTCCCCCGGTCTTGTGGCCCGAAAGTCCGCCAATGGCTCCCAAAGCCATACGCCATGTGCTGGAAGATCCGAAGCAGCGACGGCAGCGAATGAAGTCGGCGTCGGGGCGTGTCTTCGAAGCCTGGACGAGTCCCTTGGAATCATCGGGTCCACTGAAGGGACTGCGTGGCGTATTGATTCGCGATGTCACATCGCGACATCGCAATGAGCGAAGACTGGTTCATCTCGCCCACAACGACAGCCTGACGGGTCTGGCAAACCGTCGCCAGTTTTTGGACAACCTTGTGCAGGCGTTAGAGGCCGCGGAGATCGAAGAGAGTTCCGTTGCGATCTACTACATTGATCTCGATCACTTCAAGGGAATCAACGATTCCTTTGGACACGCTACCGGCGACGCCTTTCTTCAGACATTGGCCGAACGTTTCAGTAGCCATATCCGCAAAGAAGAATTCTTGGCGCTGTGCGATGAGAGCTGCGGTGAGATCTGCTTCGCTCGGTTGGCCGGAGACGAGTTTGCCCTGATCGCACCGGGTATCAAGGGCCTCGAAGCCACCAATGAACTCGGGGAAAAGATCCTCGCTCTCCTGAACAAGCCGGTAAAGCTCGCGAGCCAGACGCTCACGAGTTCTGGCAGCGTTGGAATCTCCGTCTACCCCGAGGATGGATCGGACGCCGAGACGCTCATACGCCATGCCGACACCGCGCTCTACGTCGCCAAGCACCGAGGTCGTAAACGGGTCGCTCGCTTCGAGCGTGCGTTTGAAGAGAAATCTGACCGCGAGCGACTCATCAAGGAGGGCCTCGCCAACGCGATCGATCTGGGCGAACTCAGAGTCCACTACCAGCCGAAGATCGACCTCGCGTCGGGAACCGTGGCTGGTTTCGAGGCGCTGCTGCGCTGGACGAGCGCAGAGCTTGGTGTCGTCACTCCCGCCGAATTCATCCCGATCGCCGAAGGACAAGGGCTGATCTGTGAGCTGGGTGCCTGGTGTCTCGACCAGACTTGCCAGCAATTGCGAAGCTGGCAGGACAGCGGTCTCGTCACGGTTCCGATCTCGGTCAATGTTTCCAGTATTCAATTTGCGGAAATGGATCTTCAACGTGTCGTTTGCGACGCGCTGAAGAAGTTCAATATCGATCCGCAGCTCCTCGAGTTGGAATTGACCGAGAGCCTGCTATTCGAGGAAGGAGAAACCACCGAAGTCTCGCTCCGCGACCTGCGCTCGATCGGTTTGCGAGTCGCACTCGACGACTTTGGTACCGGATATTCAGCCATCACGTGCCTCAATCGCTTTCCCCTCGACGTACTGAAGATGGATCGCTCACTTTTGCGAGACATCGCTACCAGCGGATCCGCCGAGGGAATCGCAAGCGCCGTGGTCGCCATGGCGCATAGCCTCGGGTTGACGGTAGTGGCCGAGGGCATCGACCTCGAAAGTCAGCTCGAACCTCTTCGCAGGATGAAGTGCGATCAGGTTCAAGGCTTTATCTATGCCCCGGCGCTTCCCGCGGACGAAGCGTATCGCTACCTCGCGCGCGAGGGCGAGAGGCCGCCCATCGCCCGACCGAACCTGGGGCCCCTTGAAGTGCAGTCCATCGGAGAAGATTCCCGGGGCGAAAGCCTCGATGATGACATGTTGCCGATTCCCAAGTCCCTTGCGGACGATTCGAGCACCGGCCCCTCCCTCGAAGCTGCGATATCGCGGGCTGAGGTGAGCAGCCGAGTTCTGATCGTCGACGATCAGAACGGTTCGCTCGGTCCCGTGGCCCTGCGCCTGGGGCGCCTCGGGGTCGACATGCACCACGCTACCGCTCTGGACGAAGCCCATCTCTTCATCAATCAGGAGAAGGAGCTGATCCGACTTCTGGCAATCTCTCCGGACTGCGATCTCGAAGAAGCCGGCAAAGTTCTCGAGCACATGGCCCGAGAGATTGGGGCCCGACCTCCTCTTGTCGTGCTCGGTGTAGAGCCGGATGCGAAGCGGAAGGCGGAAATTCGAAAGGCCGGTGCGGACTGGGTGCTATGGGCACCCTTCGACGATGAAGAGCTGCGTTTTCTAGTGAAATGTGCGATGGCGCTCCCCGCCGAAGTGTCCGAAAGGAAGAACGTCCGATTCCCCATCAACCTGATGGCGAGCCTGCGCATGGGTACTCGAAGAGAAGTCGCGGTGATCTCGAGCCTCTCCGAGCGTGGCGCGTTTATCGAAATGAAGGAGCTTCCCGGGGTTGGTGCGCAGCTGCGTGTCGAATTTGATCTAGGCAATGAACGCTTTCGCGGATTTGCTCGGGTGGTCTACCAACAACGCGAAGATTCGGAGCGGGTCTACCGGGTCCCCGGAGTCGGCGTGGTCTTCTTTGGTTGCGACCGAGACGCAGAGCGACTGTTGCGCGAAGTGGTCAAGGAATGCCGGGCGCGATACATGCTCTGATTCGGCGACCGGTACGGTGGTTCAGTCACTCGTAGTTTTGGCTGGGCGATCGCAGTCAGGGACTCGGGAAACGAAAGTCCTGTGCCTCGAAACTGCTGAGGGTGAACAGGCTATCGTCGAGATCGTCTGCCGTGCGACTGTATTGGATGCGCGCTAGAGCCGTGGTCCCGCTATCGAAATTGTTGACGATGACGCGGTTGGGCAGGATGGATCCCCTCACCGTTTCCATGTACTCCCGGGGATGGCCGATCGAGCGATAGGGCTGCTCTTGCCCGCTTCGAAAGTAGCGCTGTTCGAGGAGCGCCTGGTCTTCCCAGCCGACGAAGAGTTCGACCGTGTCGTAGTCGGCTTCGAAGAGCGGAAGGGCAGTGATCACGTAGACGGGCTCGTAGCCCAACGTGCTCTGCTCGAGCTTTGCGACCCGAAAGCTTTTCAGGCTTCGCGGTCGGAAGTCTTCATAGCTGAAATGGGTTCCCTCGAAGGGGTCCAGCGCGTCGTCGCCCGAAAGCCGAAGAGCCTTCTGCTCGCCCGGGAGGTAGGCGTAACGTTCGTCCTGGCTGGAGCCGCTCTCGATACTGAGGATGCGGATCTTGGGCAGTTGGCCGACACCTGTCAAGAATCCCAGGGTATGGATGCGATCGCTAATGTGCTTTCGCGCCAGCCTGAGGGTTTCGACGGGTAGCTCCACGTCGTCCTGGAGAGCGTAGAACGTCACGGTCTGGATCTGATCGGAGCCGTATAAATTGTCGAAGGTGCTGGTCAATAGCAGGTCCGCTTCGGCGAGGGAAAGTTCCTGGCGCTCTGGTAACTCGGTCTTGGCGAGAGGAGGCTCAGGTTGGGCCGACTGAACCTTTGCAGTGTCGGGTTGAGGTGCTGGGGTCAGCGCCGGGAGCTTCAGCTCCTGGGGCTCAGGCACTTGCGAGTCCTCGACCTCGGGCGTCGCTGCGGTGTTCTCCTCCGGTGTGGGCGGTTCCACGACGGCAGGGGGAGTCTCGACCGTGCGCGCCAAGATTACGGGAGGCTCGGCATCCGGGAGCTCAGCAACGCCAGGTACTGCTATGGGGGGTTCGAGACTCGGGCCCGCTGCTGGATCGGCGGGAGCGAGGTCGGGGAGTTGGCTCGCCAGATATCCCAGAGCAATCACGACACCCAGGATTGTGACGAACCCGAACGTCAGGAGCAGGGGGCGGTGACCGAGAGCAGGTATTTTCAGTCTACCGGACCTCGGTTGTACCCTGGGTACCGGACCCGGCTTCACGCCTTTGGGTAGCGCTACCGGATCTCCGTCGCGCTTCGCTGCAGGCGGAGTCGGCGACGATTTGATCGGCGTGGAACCCATGTTCGGCACGAAATTGAGGTCAATATTCAGATCGTACTCCGCGGTTTTTCGCGGACCGAGCAACATCCCTCCGAGGCTCATTGGCCTGGCCAGTGACGAGGCCGCGGTGCCAGTCGATTCCGATTCCGGCTCCGCAACTTTCTGCTCCGGACTCTCGGGGACGAGCGGGTTCTCTCCGCGTTCGTACCGGTCGAACAAATCGAGGGCCCAGCGGTTGATTTCCCCGGGCAGACCTTTGGATCCCTGAATGATCCAGGCCAGCGTCGGCGGGTCGAGTCGAGATCGCAGATCCTCGGGAAGTTCGCCGCGGGCCAGGGTGCGGCGCAAGTAGTCCAAGGACTCAGCCTCATTCATGGCCTGGTCGAAGGCTACGAGGATGCCGCACAATTGCGCTTCGAGAGCCTGGATGAAATCGTCGGCTCCTTCGCCATCGCGGACGGCGAAGATTACTGTCAGGTGGGGAGCGGCACTCGCAGCGGCTCGTACCAGCTGTTGGGATGAGGCGATCGGGGTTCTCTCTGCGTGATCGATCAGTAGCAGCAGTCGTCGGTGACCATCTGCCGCGAGTTGCGCAGCCGAGATCAGCGCCCCGACGGGATCTTCCGCCGCGGGCTCGTCCAGGAACTCCAGCACTCGGTGGCAGAGTTCCGGCTCCGGCGTCGATGAAACCGACACGTACGCGACCCTGCGCTCATCGGACAGTCGCTCGGCGAGAATCTGCAACAACATGGACTTGCCAATTCCCGCTGGCCCCCGCAGCACAATGGCGGGTTCGCCTTCGCGCACCAGCGAAGTCAGGTTCCGGATGATGTCTTCGGTCGCCCGTCGCGGAATATATTCCTGCGGATCGCAGTGATCGGAAAAGAGGCTTCGAGCGCTTGCAATACTCACAATTCGAGCCTCACATTTGCCCGCAAAACGGTTCGGTTGACAGGCCGGGGTTCAAGTATCGCAACTGTCCTCTGGGGGATCAAGCGGTTGGTCTAGCTCCAGCCTGGGCGCACGCCGAGTCGCGGATTCGTTGGCCCTGGGTCCTATGTCGGTTAGATTCTTGCCTCCCCCCTCCAAGAACGGAGGTAGTCATGCGTCGATTTCTCGTCCCAGCCGTTTTCGTTCTGGGTTTCCTGGTTCTTGGTAGTTCACTCGGCTGCGCAGTACTGGCGATTGGCGCCGCTGGTACCGGTGGCTATTACGTGGGCTCGGATAGTCGCAGCGTCGGCACCATCATGAACGATGCGGCCATCACGGCGAGCGTCAAGTCGAAGTTGCTCGGAGACTCGGACATCAAAGGGCTCCAGATCAACGTCGACACTCACAATGGTGTCGTGACTTTGCACGGGAAAATCCAATCCCGGTCGGCAAGGCGCAAGGCCACATCCCTCGCGCGCGGTGTCGAGGGTGTGACCCGTGTGAAGAACCAGCTCGAGATCGAGTAGGATCCCCAGTCCACAATCGCCTACCCTTCGGCGATCATGGCCGTGTCGAAGATGGATCCCAAGGATCTCAAGAAGTGGTTGCTCCTCGTGGCGATCCTGTACCTGGTGTTTCCGCGCGATCTGATTCCCGATTACATGGGTCGCGGGCTCGGGTTGCTGGACGACCTGGTGGTGATGGGCCTCCTGGCCCATTATTTTCGCGGTTACGCACGAAAGTACATGGCCGGGCAGAACCCGGGGGGTCCCGGATCCGGAATGCCGCTGGGGCACGACTCGTCCTCTGACGCTTCCAGAGCAGACCTCAATCCGCATGCGATTCTCGGAATCTCGCCGGGGGCCAGTCAAGATGAAATCCAATCCGCCTATCGCGCGCGAATGCGAGAGTATCACCCGGACAAAGTGGCCCATCTCGGAGAAGAGTTGCAGGAACTCGCCCACCGCAGATCCATCGATATCCAGCAGGCCTATCAGCGTCTGCGGCGATGACACGGTGGTGACGAGTTCGGTACGATCTGCACCGAGATGACCAAACTCGATACCTTCGAATCCGTATTCAAGTCAGCCGACAAGCCCGTCTACGAATTCAGTCGGATCGAACTGTCCCGTGTCGTGGTCGTGACGGATTTGAGTGACGCCGAAGCTGCGCCCCTGCTCTCCCACCTGCGCACCTTCTTGTCCGTGCTCGGCGATGATCCGGAGTGGCGTCACGTCGGCGGGCCGGATTATGCGAGTGTCGGGGACTTGCTGGGGCGGATCGAGGAGGAGGCTCCCGATCTGGTCGTGACCTATCGGCACCTGCATTCGAATGCATGGCAGTGGCCGCACGGCCTTGGGGAGTACCTCGACGTACTTTTGCAAGTGACCCCGTTTCCAATACTCGTTCTGCCACACCCCGAAGCGAACTACGCGCTTCCGCACACCATTGCAAATACAGACACCGTAATGGCCATAACGAATCATCTGACGGCGGATGCGCGCCTGGTCAACTACGCGCTGCGATTCACGGCACCGTCGGGAACTTGTTGGCTCACGCATATCGAGAGCCGACGACAGTTCGCTCAATTCGTGTCTGCAGTCGAAAAAATTTCAGAGATTGAAACCGACGACGTGCGGCAGCTGGTCGAGGCGCAGCTGCTCAAGGAACCGGCGGACTACATCGAATCATGCCGCAGGGAGATCGAAGCAAGGGCTTTGCCCGTCAAACTCGAAGCCATCGTAGAGATGGGTGACCGCGTGGCGGAATACCGGCGACTCGTCGAAGACCATCGCTGTGATCTGCTCGTGCTCAATACATGGGAAGGCGGCCAGCCTGCAATGCAGGGACAGGCTTACTCCCTCGCTGTGGAACTGCGGGCTATACCGCTGTTGTTGATATGAGATGATGATATATGAGATGTTGAAATGAGATTGTGTTGTGATGACTGACCCTGTGATGACCGCTGTTAGTCATGAGGTATCTACCGGCGTCACGTTGTTCTTTGCCGGCCTGCTCGTGTCGATGATTCTGTGCCTGGCGTTGGAAGAGAAGCTTCACGCGAAAAAGTCCGTCATCGTGGGCGTCTTCGCGGTCATCTCGCTGCTGCTCGGCGGCTTGTTCGGACTGTTGCCATTTTCGGAGATGTATCTGCAAGTCGGTGAGACGGCCATCCACCTGCCCATCTACATTCCGGCGATCGACTGGGGTGTGATCTCGATCATATTGGGGTCGTCGCTGTTCGTGGATGTCACGGCAAAGTCCGGACTCTTTACCTGGATCGCGCTGCGGCTCACCAAGGCTTCCAAGGGCGATCCGCTCATTCTTCTCGTCGCCTACGGGACGATGACCGTGCTGTTCTCTGCGGTGCTCAACAACGTCACAGCAATGATCATCGTGGGCTCGTTGACGGGCGTTTCTCTGCGCCGCCTGAAAATTTCAGACAAGCTGCTCGGGTTTCTATTAATCGAAGGACTTTTGACCAATGTGGGCGGCCTGCTTACGCTGATCAGTTCGGTGCCAAACATCATCGTCGGCAATGCAGCCGGTATCAGCTTTGCCGAATTCTTTATCGCTGCAGCACCCTATGTCGTTGTCACGACTGCGATCACCATTGCAATGGGCGCGAAGTTGTTTGGAATTCACCGGCTAGCCGGTGACGAAGAGCGGGCCGAAGCGCTTCGCATGGTGTCCGGTTTCGACGAGAACGACGGCATTGAATCGCCGTGGCGATTCTGGGTGGGTGCATTTTCGTTGATGGCGTTCATCGTCGTCATTGCGAGTGCGTCCATCCCCGACACCCTGCTGAATGATCTCGGAATGGGCTACGTGGCGCTCTCATTTGCCATTCTTGCGTTGCTCCAACACAAGGCCACCGCAGACCGGTTCTATCGTGAAATCGACTGGGATCTGCTCGGCTTCTTTGCGGCGCTGTTCATCGTCATCAACGTGATGGAACACGCCCAGGTGCTGCATTTGATTGGTCAATTCCTGATGCCGATCCTGAACATGGGCGAGAGCACGGGGCCCGGAGTCTTGCTCGTGGCCTCCGCGGCGGCGAGTTCCGTCACCGACAACATCCCGCTGGCCGCAATGCTCGCAAGTATCTTGGGCGGACTCGATCTCGCTGCGGACTCGCCGTATTGGTGGGCAGTCATCTTCGGTGCGAACCTGGGTGGCAACATCACCCCGATCGGTTCAGCATCGACCCTGGTGGCCGTAACGATCATCCACAAGAGCGGAATCACGCTGTCCTTTGCGGGCTTCGTAGGGCGGGCGTTGCCCTATGCATTGGTTCAGCTGGGAATCGCCGTAATCTATTTGCTGGTCGTTCTATAGATCGTCCGCGGACAAGGCTATCAGTCGGAGTAGTCCAGAAGCAAAGTTTCGAACAGTGGATGACTGAGTTCAATGGTATCGCTTCCATAGACGTTGGACAGATACGGGCTCGAATACGTCTTGCTCGGCGCGAGATCGAGTGGGATTTCGTTGATTGTCGAGCTAGTGCGGCCGTGGCTGTGGACCACGAGAGCATCCCCCGCTTCAGTCCGGTAGCTGAGTTCGCTCTGAATCAGTGCGTAGCGATCGGACGAGAGAGTTCCCTTCGTGATCGGCCTGTTTTCGCGTTCGACGGCTAGCTCGTTCTGAAGTACCGAGTCCTGGAATGCCTGGAAGCTGGCGTAGTGACGCGCCTGTCCCATCTGGACGACGATCGGCGTCCAACTGTCGATTTGATCGAGCATCTTTCCTTCGCCGACGCTGCGGACAGCATAACCCGCGTCGGGCATGCGAATTGCGCAGTAGGCATCTCCGGCGCGAGTGAAGAACCAACCGTTCCGGACCACCCGGTTGTTCCACAGCGCTCCGTTGGAGATAAAGACTCGAGTCGCGCCAGAGCGCGTGACGGACGGGTCGCGGGCAACGACCAATACGCCCTCGCTGACCAGTCCGTTGATTTCGTTGAAGCCGATCCGTCCATTGTCGTCGAGCCCGCGCCCATGAATGACGATTAGGTCGTCGGGGCCGCTTGCGAACTGAACGCCCATCGAGCGGTTCTGGCCCGTCAGGCCGTTGTAGCTGTGGGACGACGAGTAGCTCATCGCGCCCAATGCGTAGTCTTTAGTGACGTGGGTTATGCGCAGGATTCGCGAACCGTGCTCGCCGTCGAAGCGGATGGGATAGGAGAGCAGTCCATCGATGTAAGTCGAGGTCCCCATGCCGTAGCGGCGAGATGTATAGATGTGTGAGCGATCGCGGCTAGTCGCCTGATAGCGAACGATGTCGGGGGGGTTGTAGGGACTACTCGCCGCGATCAGTGTCATGGGGTGTGGACGGCCGCTGAACTCGTCATGCCATTGGTAGATGTAGAGCCAGTCTCGCGTGGATTGGCGGGAGCCTCTCGTCAGATACGCGTTCTTGTATGCCCGGGTGGCAGCGCCTCCGCGCACATTCGCACCGGGCAAGAAATCTTGAGCGACGTCTGCCCAATAAAGCGCGAGGAAATCGGTTGCGCGAGATTCGAGGGCTGTGTCTCCGGCGAAATCGCGGACGCCGTAGTAGGCAGACAAGGTGTACTTCTCGTAGGTTGGAGAAGCGACTTCGTTGCTGATGCCTTCGAGCGCACGTTCTTTGAAATACTCGTACCAATAATCCAGCCAGGTCAGATAGTGGGTCTCGAGATCTTCCCCGTCGGCCAGCAGGGTATCCGGGCCGTATGGATACCCGGCTTCCATGAGGGCGCGGCTGGCGAGGAGGTAGGCTGACTTTTGAAGCGCGTCGTGGTTTTCGCTCATTGTGATGACCCAGACAGAACCCTGGGCATCCGCGACTTTGCTCCGGGAATATACGAAGCTCCACATGATTTCAAGCAGGTCTTCTCGGTTCGCCTCGCTCAGTCGCGCATGGGACTCGGGATCGAGGTAGTTGCGCCAGATGAGGGGAATGGCGAAGTAGCACGGAGGGTCGCCGAGAGTAGCGTCATCGCTGAACCTGAACTCGCTGCGAATTTCGCGAATGTATTGTTCTGCGAGGGCGGTGCCCGAACCGGATTTGAAGGCGGCAAGTGAGTATGCGGCGCGTACCCAGCAGCGGTCGTATGGGTTGTTGGAGTTCGGCGAGGGGGAGGGCGAGTCGAGATAGGCCTCGAGCACCTGCTGCTTGCGGAGCGCAATGAGATCGCTGATTTCACTCGGGCCAAGTGATGCTGCACCGATCGTGACGGGTGCCTGAGAGGCTTGGGTGCTCGCAGCGGTGGGGACCGGACGGGATCGATCTTCGGCGGCATCACCCAGGCGATCTGATTCGGCGCCGCTCGACCCGGCGCGAGACGCGCCACCCTGGTTCCCGCAGCCGGACAGGCCGAGCGAGCTCAGAAACAGAATGGCCGCAATCAAAACAACGGATAGAGATCTACTGCGAAACACCGACATCACCTAGGGCATATTGGGAATTGAAGGTGAGTGGCCGAGTGGAGGACAAGGGTGTCAACCCAGGCTGTAAATATGGCGGGCTATTGCAACCCGGCTGCGCATCCCCGGAGCGGTCTTGCGGGGAGTTGCGAGTGGAGGGTGTCTGCGCGAGTTCGCTGTACTCGATTACACCGCTGGCAGGGAATGCGCGTTTGTGGACGCGACCCCGCGTCTAGTTGGAGCTTGGCGTCCTTGCCCGGCTAGAGCTTGCTGATGACTTCGTCTGCAAAGCGACGGATCCCGTCGCATTTCTGCGTGCAACTCTGGCTGGCATCGCCGTAGAAGAGCCAGGGCACGGTGATGAGTTCGGTTACGCCTCGCTCTGCCATGCTGCGATACCCATCGACGTCGTAGACGTCGCGAAGCGCCGCGCAGATTCCCAGGGGTTCGTCTGCTTTTGGCGAATCGCTCCGATAGGCCCGAAGTTTGCCCATGATGATGTCGAGCTCTTCGGTGGTTTGGATTTCAGAAGCCCAGCCGTCGCACAACGTGGCGGCTCGGCGCAGGGCGGGTTCCGAAACGCCACCGCCGTAGATTGGCACGGGCCGGTCCGGCACGGGACTCATCTGAATTCGATCGAAGTCGTAGAACTCTCCGTGGTGTTCGACCATGCCACCGGCGAACAGTTTGCGCAGTACTTCGATCGCTTCGTCGAGTCGTCGACCGCGTCCGGCAAACGACTGGCCGAGCAGATCGAATTCTTCGCGCATCCATCCCGCGCCCACACCGAGGATCAGGCGGTTTTGGGACATCACTGCCGTGGTCGTCACACTCTTTGCGGCGAGCACCGGATGTCGTAATCCGAGCAGGTAGACGCTCGAGATGAAACGAATGCGCTCGGTGACGGCAGCCATCGCGCCTATGGCGATCAACGGGTCGGGCCACGGTGTATCGACTTGCCAGCGTGGGCGGCCGTGGGAGGTGTAGGGATAGGGGGTGCGGAGTTCCTCGGGATAGAAAACGTGATCGGAGACGACGATGCCCCCGAACCCAGCAGCTTCCGCGCTGCGCGCAATGTCGCAGAGTTCACTGGGATCGATGTAAGCGACGGCGATGCAGAAATCCACAACTTCCCTTCGGTTCAGTGCCGTCGCTGTTCGAATTCAAAGGTCGCGCCGCGACTGAGCTTGGCGAGCGCTAGCTCTTTGGGTGGTTCTTGCGGCGCAGAATTCGGATCGATGACGACGTCCCAGGCGAATCGCGAGTCTACGGGATCTGGCACCGGGTGGCAGCGTGCTCGGGGATTGATCACGCCGGCGATCGCATCCAACGCGCGGTGGGGTTCGCAAGCGAGACCTGCGAACCACGAGTAGGGGTCACCCTCTTCGAATGCCGGACAGTCTCCAAGCGAGATTCGAGCGCGCAAGGGTCCTGTGATCTCCACGCGGAAATCCACATAGCTGCGCGGAAAGAAACAGGGATGAAGTTGAAAAATCTTGGCCACGTCTTCAATCGAATCACCGGTGATCTGGAGTTGTTTCGCGAGTCGCTCTGCGGTCAAAGCGGCAATGCCTGTCCACTGGGCGCTTCCCAGATCCATGGCAACCGAGTCACTTTTTCGTTGTGCGGCGCAGAGCATGAAGGCCCGGGTCAGCAGGTGACTCTGTACGGCAAACTCCTGGCATACGACAACGAGCGCCCGATGAGCGAGATCTTCGAGTTGGAACCCGGGGTCGAAGGGGCCCGAGTAGTCGAGTTTTCCGCCGGGCTCAGAGTCGGCGGCGGGAATGAGTACGGGCACGCTTGCAATTTTTGATTTTCGCACGATTTCGAGATTGGGATGCTGCTCGAAGGGTTCCGCTTCGTCTCCGATCGACACCGACCAGCGACAATGGGGAACTCGGTCAGCGGGGGAGCGGGGTGGGCGGTGGATAGGACGCATCTTCATGCACGGGTGAGTGGCGGCGGCGGTGGCATCAAAGGTGGGGTCTTCGATGTTGTGACACATGAGCTTGACCCGTTTCTCGCCGAAGGGTTCGACGTCGAGCAGGGCTCCGCAGTGAGGCAGCCAAAATTCGCCATAGTCCGGGCGATCCAGGCGGAACTGAAAATCCATGAATTGGTGCGGGGCGCCAATGTCGAGCTGTAGATTCTTGAACACGGTCCCGACGTCATGCCCCTCGAAATTCATCGCCCGTTGCATGCGCTGCGAATAGATCGGACTCGCGCCCATCCATTCTTCGATCGCAAAATCGACGTAGGACTGACCGCCCAGAAGCTTGGCGACCAGCGGGAGTCCGACGCGATCCTGCAAATGACCGCTCAGCAGGAACTCGCGCCCGAGGTGGGCGAGGGTCTGGCGCGAAAAACTGCCCAGACCCACGTCGGGATCGAATGGCCCGGAGTAATCGTCAAGCAATGTCATGAGTCTCCCGTTGCAGGCGAAGACGCAGAGGATTTCGAACCACGATTTCAACCACTGCGGTTGCGTCTCTAGGCGTCTGGATCTTCGAGGGTCGTAAACCAGTCGAACTCCGAGCGCCGGGTCCATCCAGGCATCTTGCTACCCGCCTTCATGCGTTCTTGCATGCGTTCGCTCAGGTCGCCGTTCTTCATCATGGCGCCAAACACCGCGCCAGCATTTCCGTGGTCAAAGAAGTCTCGCTGCCAGCACCATTTGAAGTCACCCGCGTAACGAAACCAACTGCCGCCCGTGCCGTGAATCTCGTACGGATCACCATCGGGATCCTCGATCGGCGCGATCTGACGCCAGATTCCGAGGAACTCTCCCTTCTGATCGTCGATCAGGCGCCGCACGTAGGGATAGGTCCAGTGCTCGAGTCCACTCATTTCCGAACCAAAGGCTGTTTCGTGAATCTGTTTGCGTCCCCGGGCGACGAACTCCCAATTGGGACCCATGTTCCAGCTGTACACGGCGTCTTCGGTATAAAATTCAGACATCTTCGACCAGTCGCCACTACTGCCAGCAGCGTTATTGGCCGCAACCCAGCGGTCTACCATTTCTTCCATTTCGTCTCGGGGGAATGCGGGCATTTCGTCTCCTCTGGCTCATTCAATCATCTGTTTCGATAGACAACGCGCGTGTGGGGCAATGCTCTACGGCGAGTTCAACCCGCGCGCGTTGTTCTTCGCCGTGATCACGTTTCTTCAGCACGACCTTGTTGTCTTCGCGTTCGACTTCGAAGATCTCGGGCGCTTCCCCCACGCAGACGCCGTGGCCCTGACAGAGGTCCATATTGACGCAGATCCGAAAGGCTCCGGGGGCCAGGGGTTCTTGCTTGGCCTGCGAACGACTGGCGCTTGCAACTGCGATCGTTCGCCGCCGGCGGTAGCGGGCCCGGCACGGTTGTTTCAACTGGACCACCATCTTCGAATGGTCGTTCTCGTAGCTCGCGTGCGGCTGGGACAATTCAAAATCGTAGTGGCGCAACAGCTCACTGAAAATTGCCTTGAGCTGCATCATCGCGAACGCCGATCCGACACAACGGTGGTGGCCCGCGCCGAAGGGGATCCAGGCAAAGTTCTGCTTGTCTTCTTCGCGCCAGTGCTCGTAGCGGCTCGGGTCGTAGCGGTCGGGGTCGGGAAAGCACTCGGGCATTCGATTCGAAATCGAAGGCGATACGGCCACGAGTTTGCCAGCGGCGATCGTGAAACCTTTGTAGTGGAAGTCGTACATCACCTTTCGCATCAAGATGATCAGCGGAGGATGCATGCGCAGGGCTTCGAGGATCGAATGTTCGAGGGCGGGGATCTCTCGCAGGGCCTGATAGCTCACATCGCGCCCATCTGCGTAGAGTTCGTCGAGTTCGCTGACGACGTCCTTCATGATGTGAGGGTTCTTGAGCAGTTCGATCAGGGTCCAGGCTGCGCTGCCCGAAGTCGTATGGTGCCCCGCGAACATGAGTGAGATGAACATGCCGGTAATCTTGTCGATCGGGTATCGGGGCTCACCGTGCTCGTCCTCGAGGGTGAGCAGCACATCGAACAATTCGCGTTTCGCGTTTGGATTCTGACGTCGCCGCTCGAATACATCGGTGAGCAGACTGACCAGGCGCCGGCGCGCGCGGTCTCTCGCGCGAAATGCTGGTAGCGGAAGGTTGGCGTTCACGTATGCGATCGCGTCGGTTCCCTTCTCCAACTCGTAAAATGCCTGGAAGTATTCCGGCGTCAACTCTTCCCGAAACTCCTTGCCGATCAAGCAGGCGCTCGAGGTGTAGATCGTGAGTTCGGAAAAGAAGTCGAGCAAGTCGATCTCGCCTTCATCGCCGAGCCGCTCGATCATGCGATGGACTTCGCCGGAGATCGTCTCGGCGTGCCCTTTCATGAATTTTGCGGTGAGGGACTGGTTGCGAATCGCCTGCTTGCGTTGTTCGGGAGTGCCGTCGAAGACCACGCCCTTGCCAAAGATCGGGGTCATGAAGGGATAGGCGGCCGCCTGATCGAGTTGTTCGTCACTTCCGCGGAAGAAGGCCTCTTGCGCCTCCTCTCCGATCATCATTACCACGCGGTTGCCCGCGAAATTGATTTCTCCGATTTCTCCAAGTTCGTCGCGCACCCGTTGAAACAATCCGATCGGATCGCGGCGCAACTCGCCCAGATGGCCGATCAGCGGTCGGGAACGGGACAGCACCGGCGGCGCCCGCCCTCCTGGATGCGCGGCCCGCGACGGAGCCAGGGGCTCCGATTCGCTCGGGGTACTCGCTTGACTACTCACTTGCCCACTGTCGAGTCTGCAGGGATGGCGATCACCTTGGTTTCGAGCATGCTTTCGAATCCCATCACTCCGTTTTCGCGTCCTACACCACTTTGCTTGTAGCCGCCAAATGGCGTGTCGGGATGGAACCACTGAGCGCCCGCGACCGACAGGGTTCCCGCGCGAATTCTGCGCGCTACCGCGATCCCGCGTTCGATGTCATTTGTCTGAACGGCGCCCGAAAGCCCGTACTCGGAATTGTTCGCGATGCGCACGGCATCATCGTCATCCTCGTAGGGAATCACGCAGAGCACGGGGCCAAAGATTTCTTCCTGAGCGATCGTCGAGTCGGGATCTACATCGACGAACAGAGTCGGTTCGACAAAACACCCCTTGTCTCCGAGGTCACCGCTCGGCTTGCCGCCCCCGACCACGCAGCGCGCTCCATCTCGCTTTCCTATTTCGATGTAGCGCAGCACCCGCTCTTGCTGACGCTTGCTGATCTGGGGGCCTTGAAGATTGGCTGGGTTGGTGGGGTCGCCGTAGTTCCAATTTTCAAAGGCCCCGATGAGGATCTCGATGGCTTCGTCGTAGCGAGCACGGGGGACCAGCAGGCGGGTGGTGATCGCGCAGCCCTGTCCAGCATGGACACACGTCATGGCGGCCCCGGGAAGTACCGCTGCCAGGTCGGCGTCGTCGAGCACGATGTTTGCGGACTTGCCGCCCAGCTCGAGGAACACACTCTTCACCGTGGGCGCGGCAGATTCCATAATGCGCCGCCCGGTCGCGGTCGAGCCCGTAAACGACACCAGATCGATGCGCGGATCCGAGGACAGGATCTCGCCGGTCATGTGATCCGAGGAGGCGACGATGTTGAATACGCCTGCGGGAATGTCGGTCTTCTCCGCGACGATCTTGCCGATATGCGTCGCCGACCACGGTGTGTCGGGCGCCGGCTTGAGCACGAGGGTGCAGCCCGCTCCCAGTGCCGGGCCGATCTTGGCGATATTGAGATACAGCGGCACGTTCCAGGGTGTGATGGCCCCGACTACGCCGGCCGCCTCCTTGCGCAGCAAGCGGCCCTGGGGCTTGCCCAAGAAGGGCACGTCGGGCATGCGGATTTCGTACTCATACGAGGCGGTGAGATCTGCCCAGTAGGACATCATCTCGATCGGATCGTCCACGTGCATGTAGGGGGTCAAGGAAATGGGTGCGCCGGCCTCGTGGACGACGATTGCGCGAAGCTGTTCTTTCTCTTCGACCAACCCTTCATAGAGTTGTCGCAGGCAGCGGCTGCGAAATTCAGGGTCGACAGACCAATCGGTTTCGTCGAAGGCGCGGCGCGCGACTTCGACCGCGCGGAGCATGTCGTCCTTGGTGCCGTCTGCGGCCTGCCCGAGTATCTGTCCTGTGGTCGGATTCAGATTATCGAACGTGTTGCCGTTGCTGGCGTGACACAATTCACCGTCGATCAGATTTCGGGTTTCGGGAGCGAGGGGGGACAGGGGCAATTGATTGATCCTCAGACCTTGGCTGTCAGCGCAATGGAGCCTTGCGCAGAAAGTGAGTATTCAAGCGTCGAGACGACCGTATCCAATTTGCAATGCGCTTGCAAGGTAAATTATGATAGGGTTTGATGACCGGAACGACGGTGACGGACCCATCGATGGCCCGTCCGCGGCCGCATGAAAAAGGACAGTGTCGATGACGCTTCGAGTTGGCTTTATCGGGTTGGGCAACCAGGGTCTGCCGATTGCGGGGCATCTGGCCCCGGCAGGATTCGAGACGACGGTGTTCGACATCGTCGAAGCGCCGGTACAGGAGTTGGTCGCCGGTGGCGCGAAGGCGGCCGGATCGCCCCGGGAGGTGGGTGCCAATGCCGAGCTCGTCGGGATCTGTGTTCCCGAAGACTCCCACGTCATCGACGTCGTCCTCGGCGAAGATGGACTGTTGAGCGGGATGAAAGCGGGAAGCGTGATCTTGATTCATAGCACCGTGCTTCCAGAGACTGCCAACAAAGTTGCAATGGCGGCGTCCGAAAGAGACGTCGCGGTGTTGGATGCGTGCGTGACCGGCGGCCAGGCGCGCGCGCTGACCAAACAGATCACCTACCTGGTCGGCGGATCGGATGCCGCGGTCGAAAAAGCGCGCCCCTATTTCGAAGCCACGAGTGAAGTGCCAATCGTGCACGCGGGAGAACTCGGCAACGGCGCCAAGTTGAAGCTCTGCATCAATCTCATTACGTACATCCAATGGTCGGCCGCGTACGAGTCGATGGCCCTGGCGCGCGCGATCGGCCTGCCTCAGGAAGTTCTGGAGGAGGCGGGTCGTTCAAACGGCCAGATCACAGAAATGATGCTCTCCTTCCTCGCAGGACACAAAATTCCAGAAGAGGCGCGCAAGAGCGAGGGCTTCCAGAAATTGATGCGCGGCCATATGAAGATCGCCGAAAAGGATCTGGCATGGGCGCTACAGCTGGCTCGCCAGGCGGGGGTCGCATTGCCGGTGGGTTCGTTGGTTTCACAGTCGATGGCACGCCTGTACAACGTCGACGATGAGTGGCGCCGTTGAGTCCGCGCGCAAAAAAGCCGCCGCCGGTGCGAGCGCGACGCACCCACGCCGAACGCACAGCGGAAACTCGCGAGCGAGTGATGGCCGCAGTGGTCGAGGCCATTTCTGATATCGGCTTCACGCGCGCGACTGCGGTCGAGATCTCCCGGCGAGCGGGGGTGACCTGGGGAGCGGTGCAACATCATTTCGGGGACAAAAACGGCATCTTGAAGGCGGTGCTGGAGGAATCCTTCCACCGCTTTGCGGAGACCCTCGGCCAGGTCCCCGAAGGCCAAGGTCTCGAAAAACGCGTGGCACTATTTGTCGAGCGGAGCTGGATCCACTTCTCCAGTCCGCTCTACCGATCGACCTTCGAGATCCTGCTCAATTTGCCCGACGAAATCGAACCGCCGTGGCAGCGAGAGATGTTGGGGGAATGGCATCGCATCTGGTCTCGCTATTTCCCCGAGAGTGATCCGTCGAGTCAGCAGACCATCGAGATCATGCTCTACGCGGTGTCGGTGTTCTCCGGCCTGGCGACGACCCGAATGCTCGAACCCAAGCCCGCGCGTTCCCGGGACCGCGAACTCGAATTCTTGAAGGAAACACTGGTTTTGCAGATCGAACGTCATCGGAGTGCTTGATCGGGGAGCTTGGAGTGGTGACCGCGGAACCCGTTGAATCTAGCCAGAGACGCTCGGGCTTGAGAACATGCCAACTTGTAGTTCTGATCCAGGTCGCCGGCCGTATCACAGCAGCCGGCAAACACGGCGACCAAAATCAGGGTTCGAGTGGACCCAGCGCGAGGGTAAGACGCATGGCGGTTGATTGAGCACTTGAGCGTGTGTCGCCTAACACTGAATCATCATGCCCTAGGTCTGCTTGGCAGAGAAAGCAAGATGCCTACTCCACTATATCGGCAGGAATATCGGCAGGACGTGAAGCCTGACGACCCTCGGGAGCCCAGGGCTCGAGTTGGCACTCGGCGTCCCTCATATCCGTCGAACCGTCGCCGTCGTTGTCGAGGAAATCGACACATTCCAATGTCTGGGTCAAGAGATGTCGAGTCGTCAGAAATGCCGTTCGAGTTGGACTGGCCGAACTTCCACCATCGGCGCCCAGCCCGGGCGCCAAATCGTTGCGCTCATCTGGGTCCTTGCACACGTCGAAGAGCGCAAAGTCGGTGGCGACGGGAAATTTTGGATCGATAAAGGTGATCCCCTTGTAGCAGCGACCCCACCATGCTGCTCGCGATACCTTGGTATAGCCGTGGCGCTCCACCATCATCCAGCGATGCAGTGGCTGATCTTCGCCGCCGAGAATGCTCATCAATGAACGCGAGTTCGCCGGTATCGGCTGCGTGCTGCCAACCAACTCGGCGATCGTCGCGTAGATGTCGATCAAGCCCACGAGTCGATCACTCGACCCCACTGTGACCCCCGGCCCAAACACGATCGCGGGAACCGTTACGCCTCCCTGGTACGGGGTCCCCTTGGTTCGTCCATCTCCCCAGAAGGTGTCCTCTGCCTTCGGCGTACCGTTGTCACTCAGAAGGAACACGAGCGTATTTGCTGGGAGCGCGGCGAGCAGCCGTTCGAGTTCGGTGTCCATGGCCTCGATCATCGCACGATGGCGCTCGGCGTTGTTCAGCAGGGGGCGCGGTCGCGAAAGCAGCTCGCTGGGAGGGTCATGGAAGGATTCGTGGGCCGCGTGGTAGGCAACGAATCCCAGCCAGGGTCCGCGCGCGGACTGGACGCGATCAATCGCTTGATCGGTGACGTAGGTCGTGGCGTATGTATCGACCTCGTGCGCGGTTCCGTTTCGGTAGCTCGTCCATTGGTAGTACGATTTCAGATTCGCGCGCGAGACATCGGCGTAGTCGAATCCGTAGTTCAGCGGGTGAGTCATCGGGGCTGAATCGCCAGCCAGATGCCACTTGCCAAGCACGAAGGTGTAGTAGCCATTGTCCCGGGCCACGTCGGCAAAGCTCGGTTGATCGGCCAGGGTGCGATCGAATCTCTTGGTCATGGCGTTGGCCGTCATGCCATGGTGACGCGGTATTTTTCCAGTTAGCAGGGTTGCTCGGGAAGGGCTGCAGATCGGGTTCGCCTGGAAGTAGTCGAAGCGCATTCCCCGGGCAGCCAAGGCTGAGATGGTTGGCGTTGGCGGTGCATCAGGGGCCCCAAGTCCATAGGATGAGATGTTCTCGCGCCCGATGTCGTCGATCAAAACGATCAGGATGTTGACCCGGGTGCCCGTGCAGCTCACGAGCCATACAAGCAAGACAAGCGTAAACAGGCCGACCGCGCCCCACTTCATCGCGCGTCCCGTGCTACCGGGCGCAACCACCAACTCCGACATCTCGCTTCCCCACCTTCGCCCGGCAACCCGTGCGTCGCCATGATTTCGCTTCGACCAGAATTGACGAACTCTGTGGCCGGGCGTGATGTTGCTGATCGCGACGGGTTTACCTAGGAGACAGTTTTCAGTTTCAGTCTAGGCGGCTTTGCTGGCCAAGCGCTCTCTTTTTCTGCGTCGCATCGTTTTCCTCTTGATCTTCACAGCACGCGGGCTGAGGCACGGGCAGATATCTTCGACTACATCGAACGATTCCACAATCCAAGGAGAGCAAGAAGGACTGAACAACGCAGGCAAGAAGAAGTAGGCTTAACTCAACTGTTCGTGGAAAAGGGGTAGAACCCAGGTGCTTGATCGGGTTCTTGATTGACGAAGGGGAGGGCGCATGAGCAAAGACGGTTCATCGCAAGCAGCGCAGGGACCCTGCTCAGGCCTTCGCGTGCTCGACTTCACAACAGTGATTTCGGGTCCCATGTGCACCCAGTCCCTCGGCGATTTCGGGGCAGACGTGATCAAAGTGGAATCGCCCTCCGGCGATCCAAGTCGCCACAGTGGGGCGCCGTTTCGCGAGCCGGGATTTTCTGGCTTTCTTTCGCAGTTCAATCGCAACAAGCGAAGCATTGTGGTCGACCTCAAGAACGAACTCGGACGCGACATGATTCTCGACCTGTTGCCTCAGATCGATGTCGTGATCGAAAACTTCCGTCCCAGCGTGATGAATCGACTTGGACTCGGGTACGAGGTCATGTCGCGACTCAATCCGAGCCTCATCTACGTCGCCATCAGCGGTTTCGGTAGTGACGGACCCTACGCAGAATTGCCAGCCTACGACCAGGTACTCCAGGGTTTGATCGGCTTGATGCCTGAACAAGGCGGTGACGGTCCCCCCGCGCTAGTGCAGGGCGCAATGGCTGACAAGTCGACGGCACTCACGGCCTTGGGTGGTGTGCTCGCCGCGCTGTTGGCCCGGGAGCGCGATCCCGAAAAGCGCGGCCAGCGAGTCGAGATTGCGATGATCGACGCCTACAGTGCGTTTGCGCTCCCCGAATCCATGATGGAGCGTTCCTATCCGCCGCTGCGCAACGATGTCAGTGTGGGCAAGGACTTCTTCCGCAGTTGGGAAACCGCCGACGGGCACGTCGTGGGCCTGATCATTCAGGACGATCAGTATGCGGGGCTGTGCCGGGTCATCAATCGGCCGGACCTCGCCGTGGATTCGCGCTTCCAAAAGATGATCGAGCGTTTCCAGAATTGGCGCGCGATGGTGCCACTGATCGCTGAAGAGATCCTGAAGATTCCGACCGACGAGTTTCTCGCCAAGACCCGCAAGGAAGGAGCGCCCTTTGCGCCAGTCAATACGATTGACGACTTTCTCGCCGATCCCCAGGCCGTCCATCGCAAGTGCGTCGTTCGCCGCGAGGACGAGCGGTTCGGAACAGTGCAGTACCTCTCCCCGCCGGTCCGCTTCGAGCGCACCCCCGCTTCGATCCAACGACACGCTCCGCGCCTGGGCGAACACACGGACGAAGTGTTGATGGAACTCGGCGTCGAAGCCGTTGCGATCGCGGAACTGAAGCAAGCGGGCGCCATTCGCTGAATTTTCGAGTTTCGCTCCGGTGGCTTTGTTCTTCGGCCCAGCGGCGTCGCGTAAACGGGCACCCCGAGCTAGACTCCAATTTTCAACCCCCGATTCCGCAGCCTGGCGAGAACGCAACTGGCATTGACGGAATCAATTAGACCCAAGATGCCAATGCCCAACGTCAATCTCTATTCCCAGGCCCTGAACCCCTTCACCGAAAAAGTGGCGTGTGCGCTCGCGCTCAAGGGGGTGGACTATCGGCGCATCGAGGTCAGCGATGCCGAGGAAATCAAGCGGCTGAGCCCGGACAAGCAGACCCTGCCGGTACTCGAGGTGGACGGAAAGCGAGTCTCGGAATCGGGCGAAATTCTCGTCTGGCTCGAGCAGCTATTTCCAGAGCCCTCACTGTTCTCCGCACTGCCACGGATTCGTCGGCAACAGGAGAGCCTGGCCATCTGGTCCGACGCGAGCTTTGCTTTTTACTGGAACCGTTGGCGCACAGCGAGGGATGAACACGAGCGAAAGCAGGCTCGTTCCTCGCCGGGACTCCTGACCCGCATTCACCAGCGCGTCGAAGAGCGCATGGGAATCGAATCGGAGCCTGCAAACGAGGTCATTCCGGGGACCGAAATTATTTCGGAAGAGTTGTCTGCTCGCCTGGACGACCTGGTGGGCTTTCTCGGCAGCCGCCCCTATTTCTACGCCGATCAGCTCAGCGTTGCGGATCTCGCAGTATTTGGGATGCTGCTGTTGATGCGCGACGGCCCGATGGCGGGAAGTGCCGTAATGCTCGCGGAACGACCGACCCTGGTCGCGCACACGGTTCGACTGATTGAACTGAGCCGACGAGGCAGTGAGGCGGGACGAAAGACTTTGGAGGCCTGAGGGCACCACGTCGATTACCAAGCGACAACCAACCGACAACCCGAGGAAAAATTCGATGCGCACGATTCCCTTTTATTACGACTACGCTTGACCTTGGGCCTACTTCGGCAGTTGCCGAGTCGAAGCCTACTTTAGGGACCTGGACGTCGAGATCGATTTTCGCCCCGTCCGGCTCCGCAAGCTGATCGAACCTCCCGAGGGCCAGGAAAAGCCCAGCCGGCCGCCAGAATCTGGGCCTCGCAAGCGCGCCGACTACATGGCGAGCCTGCTGCACTGGGCCGAGTTGTGTGGCGCCGAAATCTCACCGAATGCGCGCGAGTTCATGAAGAGCGACACCAGCCTGTCGTTGCGCGCGGCATTGGTGGCGAAGGACGAGGGACGCTTTCATGAGTTTCACGGCCCGATGTATCGCGCTCGCTGGGCACAGCCGAGAGATCCCGCCGACCCGGGAGTGGTTCATTCGCTGCTCAAAGACGCCGGGCTCGATGCGGACGCTGCCCTGGCGCGTGCCGAGTCCGAGGAGTTGGTGACGCGTCTCGAGATCGACACCAAAGAGGCCATTGAACGGGGCGTATTCGGAGTCCCGACGATCTTTGTCGAAGACAAGATGTTCTGGGGCAACGATCGCTTTGAACTCGTTCGCCACTTTTTGACGAAGGACTGATTCGAGTCTGAATTCAGCGCTCAGCGGGTCAGGGGTTCGACGATTTCCTTGGCGAAAGTTTCGAGCAGTGCATCGTCCCCCGCCTGAATCACCGTGTAGCTGATGCCCGTGTCCTCGCGTCGTTTTTCGAGCCGATCGCGAATCTCACTGGCCGAGCCCGTCAGGAACAGGGGGCAATCCGCAACCTGCTCGACCGTCATCCCGCTCGACTTGGCGATCGCCTCGCGAACGCTCGAAGGGTCATCCACGATCGCAGTCACGAAGGTCAGCGAATTGAGTTCGATGTCGTCGGGGTTTCGTCCCGCTGCGATGGCCCCTTCGCGGACCCAGGAGACTTTTTCGCGGATGCGCTCGGGGGAAGAATCTGCCGGCGTCGCGCTAGTGACCCGACCTTCGGGGAGCGCCGGGTTGATGCCCACAATGTCGGCGTAGCGGCCGGCCAGGGTTAGCAAGCGTTTCCCACCGCCGCCGATCAGGACCTTGGGGCGCTGGCCCTCGGGCAACGCGACTGCCTGGGCGATCTCGCGAATCGTGTAGTGCTCCCCCTCAAAGCTCGTCCGTTCGTTCTGCCACATTGAAAAAATGATCTGCAGCGCCTCGTCGAGCCGAGAGATTCGCACCCCGGCACGGTCGTAATGCAGGCCAGCTTCGACGTAGTCGGTCTCCATCCAACCTGCGCCGATGCCGAATTCGAAGCGTCCCCCTGAGAGTACGTGGAGCGTCGCGGCGGCCTTGGCATAGATGACCGGGTGTCGGTAGTCGATGTCGTAGACGAGGGAACCCACGTTGAGTGTTTCGGTCGCAGTGCTGATGGCGGGAAGCGCCGTCATCGGATCCCACTGGCTGCCGAAGTGGTCGGGAAAGAACAGCGTCGAATAGCCGAGGGCCTCGATCTGGCGCGCTGCATCTTCCCAGCGATCACTGGGGAGTTGGGCGGCCTGGACTCCAAAGCGGAATGGTTTCATCTGGGGGCTCCGTTTGGGAATTAAATGGCATCACTCGTGAACCGGGTCCGGATCTTCATGTGCTTGACACCGCCGAGAAAACTCGACTGCAAGCGCTCGACGGGTTCGGTGAGTTCGACTTCGATCAAGCGTTCTGCCAGTTGACGAAACAGGATTCGCAGTTCGAGTCGGGCGAGGTTTGCGCCCAGGCAGAAGTGTTCTCCAATGCCGAATGCGAGGTGGTGATTGGGTTGTCGATCTACCCGGAACTCGAAGGGTTGATCAAATACTTCCTCGTCGCGGTTCGCAGACGGGTAGAAGAGACACATGGAATCTCCCGAACGAATGGTCTGTCCCCGCAGTTCGAAGTCCCGGGTTGCGGTCCTGCAGAACTGGATCACCGGGGTCGTCCAGCGCAGGATCTCTTCTACCGCAGTGTCGATCAAGGTCGGATCCTTGCGCAGCTTCTCGAGTTGTTCGGGATTCTGGATCAGGGCGAGCAGCCCCCCGCTCATGGCATTTCGCGTGGTTTCGTTTCCGGCCACGACCAGCAGGAAGAAGTAGGAGAGCAATTCTCTCGGCGGTAGATCCTTTCCGTCGATGCTCGCGTTGGCCAGCACGCTTGAAATGTCTTCCCGCGGTTGCTTGCGCCGCTCTTCCGCCATGTTCCAGAAGTATTCGAAAAGTTGCACCCGGGCGCGATCCGCCGTGTGACGCGTGTTCCCTGTATCTTGATACTCCGGGTCGGAAGAACCGACAATCGCGTTGGTCCAGGCGAACATCAGCTTCCAGTCTTCACGGGGTACACCGAGCAGGTCGGCCAGCACTGCGAGGGGAACTGGCGCGGAGACCGATGTTACGAAATCGAATTCACTGTGCTCTCCACCATTCGCGATGGCGTCGATCGTTTCCCGGGTGATTTCTTCAATGCTCGCTTCAAGACGGCGAACCGATCGTGGAGTGAAGTGCGACGAGGTGATCTTCCGGTAAATGGGGTGGTCGGGTGCATCCATGAGCAACAGATGTCGAATCTCCCGTTCCTCTTCCGTCGGCGGACTGAACTCGGGAAACACGGCGAGCCGAGGTGCGTTGATGTTCTCATGGGACTGGCGCGAGATCTTGACGATGTCTTCGTGCTTGGTGATGGCCCAGAAGGGAATCTTGACGCCGCGGTCATAGCGAAAGACGGGTGCCTCTCGGCGCAGGAGGGTCCAGGCCTCGTGGGGATATCCATCGCGAGCGAACGTTTCGTTGCTGACGATGTCGATGTTCTCGAGAGTGAGCTCGGCGTCTCCCATGCCGTTAGTATGGCAGGAGCACTGCTCTGATCAACCGAATTATGCCCGGGGCTCAGTCGGGGTTTCTGGATATCGCCAGAACTTTGCCAGCAGGGCCGGCAGAACCACCAGGTTGCAGATCACCGTGAGCGACATTCCGACGGTCAATAGCGTTCCAAGCCCGGAAAGGCCGACATGGGACGAAAAGGCGAGGGTTCCGAAGCTCGTGATGGTCGTGAGTGCACTAAAAAAGACGGCCCGCGCGGTGGTCGTGCCGAGAACATCGATCTCGTCGGGTTTGCGTCGACGGGCCTGTTCCACCAGATGGATGCCACTGTCGACACCGGCGCCGAGCAGCAACGGAACCACCACGACGTTGAAGAAGTTGAGGGGGAGGCCAATCAAGACCATGATCGCCCCGGTTGCGGTGCCCGCGAGCATGAGCGGAGCCATGACCAGGACGACCTGACGGACGCGCCGCCAAAGCAACCAGAGGATTCCGCAGATCGCAACCACGGCCGTTGCGATGGCTTGTCGGAAGGCCTGCTTCGTCGTGCGCGCAAACTCGACGAGATTGACCGCGATGCCCGTGACATTGGGGTCGACACTCTGCACCGCTTCGACGAAGCGAGTGAAGGCTTCGTGATTTTCGAGGTTCTCCCGGGGAAAGGTTTGCACTCGGGCGCGACCGTCGGGAGCGATCAAGCGTCGGACGAGCTGATCCGGGAGAGATTCTCGGGTAATTCGCGAGGCATTGAGCGCGCGGTGGAGTCGATCCACCTGTTCGGGAAACGTCGAAAGCAGTAGATCCTCGAGCTTGGCGAGGGCGCGCTCGGGGGCTTCATCTCGGTCGACCCGCACCAGAAACTCGTCGAGTTTTCCAGTGAGATCCTGCATGCTCGCGACGAGCAGGGGGGCTTCGGCTTCGTCGCTGGCTCGCACGAGCAGGTCGCGAAGCAGACGCAGCGCTGCAATTTGCTGATCGGGCGGCAGGGTTTTGGGAGGGGTGTCTGAACCGCCCCCGCGCGGTCCCAATAGAAACGAAAGGTCGCTCAAGATTTCGAGCTTCTCTTCCTGTTCGTCGGGGATGTAGTCGGAGAGCGTAATCGAGCGATCGACTGCGTCGAGTCGCTGCATTCGGCGCTTGATCCCATCCGCCTCCTTTAGATTCGCGGCCACCGAGTTGGCGTACCAGGGTGAATTGGTTCCCGAGTCGGCGAGCAGGTCGTTGAAGGTCTGGACAGATTCCGTCGACGGATCGCGCATGGCGACAATGTTGGCGTCGAAGTGAAGATCAGAGACCAGTACCAGGGACAGCGCAAAGGCGACGAACGCCGCGGCGCGAATCGTGCGCGAATTGCGCGCGATGAATCGCGAAGGTATTTCGCCGAATCGCAATTCTCGCGTTCGTAACCGCTCGGGATTCGCGTGAAGCACGGCAGTCAGCAGGGCGGGGAGCAAGGTCAAGGTCAAGAAGAGGATGATGATCAAACCCACGCCCGTGATCAGTCCGAGTTCTGCCACTCCCTTGTAGTCCGTCGGCAAGAAAGCGAAGAAGCCGAGCGCCGTAGTGATGGTGCAAATCGAGAGCGATCCTCCGACACTCGCTGCTGCTTCGTCGAGTGCAGCGGCGTGGCTGTCACCGCCGCGCAGCAGGTCGGCGTAGCGCATGCCCAGATGCAACCCGAAGTCGACCCCCAGCCCGAGAAAGAGAACGCCCGCGGCGATCGAGATCACGTTCAGGTTGCCGACCGCAATGGCGGCGAAGCCCCCGGTCCAGATCAGCCCCGTGAGCAAAGTGATTACGACCCCGCCGACGAGCGGGCCCGAGCGCAAGGCCAGAAAGAGGATGATGCTGACCAACAGCAGGCAGAACCCCCCCGAGACCCCAATATCCCAGGTCAGGCTGAGGGTTTCTTCATGGGTGAGCGCTGGATTGCCGGTCACTCGGATTCGCAGACTGCTGTCCCCCTCGCTCATGAGTTGGGCAGTTACTCTGCGAATGGCTTCAAGGGGAGCGCGCGCCGGAAGCGCGTCTGCAAAGTCGAGCACCGGATGGGCGAGCACGACGCGACGGGTAACGACGTCGATCGCCGATCCCGCGAGCATCAAGCCCTCCCAGGAAATCGCCAGTGGGTTCTCTCGGTAGACCTCGACGCTCGCGCCGCCCAGACGGTCAAAAATCTCACCCCACAATTCTTCGTCGCCGTTTTGGGGTCGAAACCGGTCGAGACCTTGCTGAATCAGCGAGGTCAGGTTGGCGATACTCGCATCGCGGTCGAGTTCCGCGATGACGGGTTGGACGCGTAAGAGGTGGTCCGAAAACTGGTCGAGGTCGTCGACGGTTTGATAGAGCAGTGCGTGTTGTTCGAAGAATGGGCCGCCACCGGGCAAATAGACCGTTTCGAAATTTACCGGGTCGCGACTGAGGATCTGGACGAGCTGCTCGCTGGCATTTCGCGCGGCCTCTGGAGTCGCCGCGTCCACTACGATCAACAATGCGTTTTCAAGATTTGGAAAAACCGCCACGAAGGCATCGTGATTTCGTCGGGCGGGAAGATCTTCGGGAAACAGTTGGATGGTGTCGGAGTTGATGCCGAGGTTTGCCCCGGCGTAGTAGCCGGACGCAAGGGTGACGACGGCACAGAGCGCGAGCGTTTGCCACGGTCGAACTCGCACGGCGCGGACCCAGCGGCGGAGCGGGCCAGATAATGCGGAGTCGATGTCAATCAAGGAAAAGGCTCGCTAGGGGGGCGCCGCGACGTTGGAAGGGTGAAGACGTTGTGCAGATCGCCTGGGCCTCCAATGGAAGCACGCCCAGTGCTCGGGGTCCGGAGAAATCGACTGACTCAGAGAAGCTGAGAGTCCAATCCTGATCCGGCTTGCCGTTCCGGGGCGATCCCGTCCAGGTCGCGCAGCGCGCGCCTCGCCAATCGCAGGGAAGCTGCGCGGTCGAGGGGCTGCCAGCCGGGATCGCTGTGCTCGATGCCGCCGACGGGGCGCACAGAAGTGCCGGTGTTTTTGGTCAGCCACTCGTAATGCCTGCGGGTTGCCCGGAGGCGCCCAGGGTGCACGGTTCGCGGCAGAATGGGAGTGGTGAAGCTGGGAAGTGCTGCGATGAGTGTTTCGAATTCGTCGACGCCGATCGCTTGGCAGCCGGCGATGGGGAGTCCGTCGCTGAGGCGAAAAATTTCACAACCCTCATCTCGCAGTCGCGAACAGTAGTCACCTAGATAGCGAGCGGAGTGGAAGTAGTGCGAGTTGGTGGTCACAGTTTCGCCCGCGAGATTCTTCACGAAAAACCGCTCGGCGTAGCGCGAGGCGTCACAATCGAGATCGACTCCAACCAGGATGAATCGCCGGGCGCCCATCCTGTGCGCCAGCAACATGGACGTCTCGCTGACCGAAACAATCGGCTCGTCGAGAATCTCGAGACCGCTGGCTTGCCAGGGGAGTTGATGTGCGTGCTGGGTTCGTCCATGAAACAGGCAGCTGCGGTCCCGATGGTCCCGCAGCATCTTTGGCTCCGAGGAGGTGTCCGCCAGCAGAAGGTCGAAAGGGATGTCGTTTGGGATGCCAAATATTTCGAACAGGTTACGCAGATCAGAGCACACCGCAAAGTGAACATGAGACGATGTGGCTAGAAGCTCATGCAGAACGCGAACTCCGGCAAACCGAACGCCGCCTGAGTGATTTGTGAATCCGCGATTGGCCAGATGAATGGATGGACCCGCAGAGATGATGATTGCAGTCTGTCCGTCGAGGCAGTCCGCCAGGTCGTCGGTCACGGGAGTGAAGGGCAGTTGACTTGCGGCTTCGATACTGCGTTGACTCACAATCGCGGCACGGGGCGTTAGCTTCGCCTGGCCGACCAGTCTTTGGCGCAACGCCCGGAGCGCGTAGCGCGCTTCAAAACGGCATACATGTTCGTAGCCCGGATGAATCCAGAGATAAGGATTGCGGCCAGAACCCGCGAGTGCGTCCAGCGCGAGTTCGAATTCCTTCGTCGTGCTGACGCTCACGCGATGATGGGGACTCTTCTTTCGCTTGCCGGTGCCCCGGTTCGCCGCTGCGGTCAGGACTTCGCGGGTTGACCCGAGATTGCCAGGAAATCCCTTGTTGGCGATCTCCTCGCACAGCTGCGGGAACGGTTCCCAGTGCAGGATGGACTCCGTCCACTGCTCGGAGATCGCGCGCGTGATGTAGCCGAGGCCCGATCCGATCGAAATGAGTGAGTCGTGACCTCCATTCGCCATGGCAGCCAGAACCTGGCTTGCGACTTGTTGGGCTTCGGCCAGGGGATTGTAAGCGCTGTGGGCGTGGCGTCGGGCGACGCTGAGCGTGTTGGCGCCAGAACGCGACTTCTCGATCTTCCACTCGACCTCAGCCATCTTCGCTCCCGCGCAGGCGCGCAACGCATCGATTCGCAAGGGGACGGATCGCCCATGGACCTGCGTTCATACTGCCGTGTCGAGTCGAGGTATCGGGTACGGGGATCGGCGCCTCAATCGGGCCAAGCCCCCATTTTTGTGGAATCGGGAGATCGGAAAATTCTCAACCGTAAACTTGCCCGCGCTTCTTCCAGTTGCGAGACATAAGACACATGAACGCTCCGTAACCGGCGCAGATCACGGACGTGAGTATGAGCGTCGTCGAGACACCGAGCGGCACCGCGAGGTATCCCATCGCAAGACTTCCGAAGGGCACCAAGCCGGCCCAGCAGACCTGAAACAGGCTCATGACTCGGCCGCGTTTCGAATCATCTACAATTTGTTGGATCAACGTTTGGAGGCTGGTCATCACGGCGAAGTAGCAGTATCCGATCACTATTTGTGCGATCAAAGCAACTGTGAGGTTTTCCGTCGCGCCAAATACTGCGAGTGTTGCGCCGTAGACGATGAGTTTGCGAGATGCCGAGAATATTCCCGGGTTCTGTTCACGTCCAGATCGCAGCGCTCCGGCCACGGCTCCGATCCCGGTCGCGCACACGAGCCAGGTAAAATACTGTCCATCCTTCAAAACGTCTGTCGCGTAGGCGCTCAGCAGCACCGTATGCGAAACCCCGAAGAACGACAGCATCGCAACCAGGCTGAGAGCGGGTACGGCGGGGTGACGTTCCTGAGCGTGGACGATGCCGTTGTGCATGCGATTCCAGATGCCGCTCTCGTCATTTCCGGGGACAAAGCGATCGATCTTCATCTGCATGGTCAGGAACGCGGCGACCAGGGCCGCGACCAGGTAACTCGCAAACGAGATGTCATAGCGGCCTGAGGCCACGATCGGTATCGCGATGAAGGGGCCCATGACCCGGGTCAGGTTGTTCGCGGCCGATTGCAGGGACACGGCACTCGGGAGATCCTCAGCGGGTACCGTATTCGCCGCGATCGCAAAGCTTGCCGGGCCGGAGAACGCGAAGGACAGACCCATGAAAGCCGCGACTGCGATCATGCGGTAGGGCGTCATCTCGTCCATTGCGGTCAACCAGGTGAGCGTGGCACAGCAGCTGGCGATCAGGCCGTAGCAGCAGAGGACGATCGTCTTGCGGTCGAATTGATCCGCCACGACCCCCGCTAGCGGGGCGAAGAGAAATGCCGGCAGAAAAAGAAAGAAGAAGAGCAGACCCACCATGCGCGTGTCGTTGTTGCTGAGCAGGGTCATCTGTTTTTGAAGCGAAAGATGGGAAAGCCAGAACCCGGTCTGGTTGATGATGAAGGCCATGAAGAGCAGCCGAAACGAGGGATGGGACAGCGCTCGGAACGTGCCGCCACTTCTTGTTTTGTCATCGACGGGTCGAACGCGATTGGCCGGCACGCCCATGGCGACGGAGTCGGCAGGATTGAGCGCGGCGTCGCCGGGGTTTGCGCCGAGACTTTCTTCGGGATGGGATCTGGTCACGAGGTTGGGCCTAACGAATTGCAACGGGGCGCGCGGAGTAGTCGGACTCTAGCGCGGAGGGGCCCTACTTCAAAACCGTCAGCTGACAACGGCGGTTTGTCGCCATGCCTTCTTGGGTGTTGTTGCTCGCAAGCGGTGAACTCATGCCGAAACCCCGGGTCATCAGACGGGCGGCGTCGATACCGGTGGCCTCGAGGTAGTGCCGCACCGCATCGGCCCGCTGCTCCGAAAGGGTTTGATTGAACTGCGCAGTCCCCATGGAATCCGTGTGACCGTCGATGCGGATGCGCAACTCGGGGTTCATCTTGAGTACTTCTGCGACTTCGTCGAGTGCTTCGTACTGCGAATCGAGAATGCGGAACTGCCGGGTGTCGAAGGTGTAGCTGTCGAGCACCCAGCAGCCGAAGTCGTTCACGTGTGCGAAGTGCGGGGTGTCGAGACACTGATCCGTTCCGTCTTCTACGCCATCCCCGTCACGGTCGACCTTTTGGACGACGACAATGGCTGGCGGCGGCGCGCTGACGGCGGGGAGCAGCGCTGCGAAGAATACGTACTGCTCGAGTTCGTGAAGGGACGCTGTGCTGGTCAGCGAGTCGGCGTGTCGATAGCGGCCACATCCCGTGACGGCGGCAAGGCTCTGCATCAGTCGCGTGCCCGCCGGGTCGTCACCCGACTGGATCGTGAAGAAGCAGACTTCCCCCTGATTTTCAGCGACCAATTGAAACGCGGCTGCAAGCGTGTGCTCGAGGCCCAGATCGCGACCGTGGCGGGCCGCTTTGCCATCGGAAAAGAGCACGATCGCAGTGGTGCCCGTCCGCCCCCTCAACAAGCCTTGTACTTCTTTCAGCACCGCGGGAATGTCGGTGCTCTTGCCGAGCAGTTCGCCGTCGATCACCGCGTTTTCCAAATCGTCGCGGTCGAATGGGGCAAAGCCGAAGATCTCGCTGGCGTCGCCGCCAAAGGTGACGACCGCCGTGGCGTAGCCGCCCTCGGGCATCCCCGCGACGAACGATGAAGCGAGGTTTTGGGTAGAGAGGAAGCGAGAGGAAGCTTCCATTGAACCGGATGCATCGAGCAGGATCACGGCCTGGTCGACGCGAAGGGCCGTGTTCTCGCCGGGTTCGACGATTGTCGCCTCGATGGGCTCAGTGGGGGGTGGGGGAGAGACGCAACTCGCAGTGCTGAACAGGGTCAGCGCGGCTACGAGCGAACGGGCGGAAGATGTCGAGAAGCGCATCGGGGGGGTCTCCGTACATGGTTGAGCGTGGAAGCCGCGATCTCGGGAGCATCCTAGCAGTCCGAAGAATTGCGCCTTCTAGTACTTGACGTATCTTGGAGTTCTATCTAAGTTTAGCTCGGACTCCAAGCATGATGACTTCTCCAGATAAACGCTCAGAACGTCCACCTCAGCCGCAGGCCGCGACCGCTACGGGGCCAGAGCCTGATTCGGCCCCATCTCCCGGCCGCAGGGAACGCCGCAAACAGGCGCTACGCCAGCACATTTTTGATGTTGCGACCAAGATGTTCCGGGACCGGGGGTTCCAGGCCACCACCGTCGAACAGATTTCGGAGGCCGCCGATATCGCCCCGGCCACGTTTTTCAATCACTTCCAGAACAAGCGGGCAGTCCTGTTCGAGATGACCAACATGGTGGTGATCCACCTTCAAGGCCTGCTCGATCAAGAACTCGAGCGCAAAACGGATACCCGTTCGCGTCTGTTGGGCTTTGCACGCGCTGCTGGCGCAGACATCGGGGAAGCCCACGAAATTGCCCGAGACGTCGTACTCACCATGGTGCGCAGTGAAACCGACGGCGCCGAGCCCCCCTATCTGCTCAGAGTCCATCAGCCCTTTGCCGAGATGCTGCGCGAAGGACAAAACTGCGGGGAAGTGCGCGACGACATGAGCGCCGACTTTCTGGCAGAAATGGTCGTCGGGATGCTCAACGCAACCGTCACTGCGTGGTTGTCAGACCCCGGTTATCCGGTCGAAAAGCAAATCGTGCAGGCAGCAGAGTTTGGCTGGGAAGCCATTCGAGCGCCGGATCATTCAGTTTCGGAGCCGCGACGGACGAAGAAGAAACAGAAGAGCCCGAAGAGACAGAAGAGCTAGAAGAGCCCGAAGAGACAAGTGAACCAGTTCATGTGGACAAACCAGGAGTGCCCCCGATGAAAATGACGGATGTGGATATCGATTTTACGAGTTCAGCCAATTGGACCCCGGATATGGAAGGCCGGCTGCGCAGCTTGTGTGAGAATGAGCCGATTTTCTGGTCTGAGAAGAGTGGCCACTGGATCGTTACGAGTTTTGAGCACGTCAGTTACGTTTCGAAAAACAATCAGCTCTTCTGTTCGGGTGAGGGCGTGCGACCGGGAATGCCGATCAAGCTGAGCTTGATCGACGAGGACGAGCCGCGTCACGGCAAGCTGCGTGGCCTGATCAATCGTGGCTTCACCCCCCGCATGGTCTCGAAGCTAGAAGAAGTCTTTACCCGGATTGCAACGGAAACGATCGACGCCGTCGCGAAGAAGGGCCGATGCGATTTTGTCACCGATCTTGCGGTCCCAATGCCGCTGCTGTTGATCGCCGAGATGATTGGCATCCGCCCCGATGATCGCGAGCGCTTTCACCAATGGTCGGACGCCATGATTGCCGGCGACGGAAATCTCGACAAACCGGAAATCGTCGCGGCCGCAGGCCAGGCCTTCGTCGAATACACCTCCTACATACGAGAAATTCTCGACGATCGGCGCGAAAACCCACGGGATGATCTGGCGAGCATTTTGGTCGGCGCGGAAACCGACGGGCTGCTGCATACCCACATGGAACAGCAGGACACGGCCTTCATTGGCGACGGCGGGGAAGTCGCGCAAGAAGAGCTGGTGATGTTCATGGTCCTGTTGCTCGTGGCCGGCAACGAAACCACGCGCAACGGCATTTCTGGGGGCATGCAATGTCTGATCGAAAACCCGGAAGCGCGACAGCGCCTGATCGATGATCCCAGTCTGATTCCTCAGGCCGTCGAAGAAATGTTGCGCTGGGTCACGCCGATCCGCTCCTTCTGCCGTACCGCCGTCGAGGACACGGAACTCGGAGACAAGAAAATTCGTCAGGGCGACAAGGTTTTCATGGTCTACAGCACGGCCAACCATGACAAAAGGGAGTTCGAGTCGCCCGAGGTGTTTGATATCGACCGCAATCCCCACCACATCGCCTTCGGAATTGGCAATCATTTTTGCCTCGGCGCCAATCTCGCTCGCATGGAAATGAAGGTCGCCTTTGCCGAATTGCTGCGTCGCCTTCCCGACATGGAGTACGCAAGCGATGGGCCGCAGTTCCAGCCCTCGTCCCTGGTGCGCACCTGTAAGAAGATGGAAGTGGTCTTTACTCCAGAGTCGTAGCCGCTCCATTCTCGCAACCTGTTGCCCGAGAAAGGCTGCTGGATTCAGGACCCTTGCATCCCCGACTCTGGGGAGTTTTCGGGGCAAGATTCCGGAGATTCATCCATCGCCTAACGCCCCCGTTTTGCCGTTTCGAAGACCCTGTACCGCGGTATGCAGAGCGGTCTACGGCCTATGGGTTCAGTTTGATGGCGAAACAGGGCGGCAGTATCGAGTTTTGCGAGGGGATCTCCTTTGAGACCTTCTGTGAGCGCCTGCCTGTTTCGTTGATGATCCTCAATCGCGACCAGCACTGCATCTATGTCAATCAGCGCTGGCGCGAACTCTCCCGCTTTGATGACGAAGAACTCATGGGAACTGCGTGGATCAATCTGATCCTCCCCATGGATCGCGATTGGCTCCAGGAAGAACTCGATTTATCCCACGATCAGGGCAGGGAATTGTCGACCGACTTCAGGCTGATGCGGCCGGACGGTGAAGTGATCATGGTGCACGGGCGCGCGGTCTATATCGAAACGGCTGCGGGCGAAGTGCTGTATACGATCTTTACGCTTGAGGACACGAGCCACCGCGCGCGCCTCGAAGCAGAACTCAGCAAGGCGGCTGAACAGGCGACGGCCGCAAATGTCGCCAAGTCCGAATTCCTGGCCAACATGAGTCACGAGATCCGAACCCCGATGAATGCGGTGGTGGGAATGGCCGCTCTGCTGCTGGATAGCGACCTGAATGACGATCAGCGAGATCTCGTGGGAACAATCGCTCGCTCGGGCGACGCGCTGCTCTCGATCATCAAGGACATTCTCGACTACTCGAGAGCGGAAGCCGGCAAGCTGGTTCTCGACAGGCTGCCCTTTGACCTTTGTCAGTCGCTCGATGACTCCGTCATTTTGCTGCGGTCATTGGCGCACGATGGCGGATTGACACTCGACGGCATTCATGAAGTCGAATCCTGCTGGGTGTTCGGAGACCAGGGACGCCTCGGTCAGGTCTTGCTGAACCTTATTGCGAACGGCATCAAGTTCACCAAATCTGGTTCCGTCACCGTGCATTTGGACGTCTTGGACGATTCCAATGGGCGCCGTCAATTGGCGATCTCCGTGAAGGATTCCGGAATTGGTATTTCCGAAGAGAAGATCGAGCTCGTCTTTGAACAGTTTACGCAGGCCGACGCTTCCAATACCCGCAAGCACGGCGGAACCGGGCTCGGTCTCGCGATCTCGCGCCAGCTGGTAGAACTGATGGGGGGCTCGCTCTCACTGACGAGTGAAGTTGACGTTGGCTCGACCTTTACAATCAATCTCGACCTCGAAATTGCGATGCCTCCCTCGGACAATCTGGGCGCCGGCGGTGCGGCGGGATTTGAATCGTCGCTCCTCCAGGGAAAGCAGGTGCTGCTGGTAGAGGACAACGCGGTCAATCAGAAGGTGGCCAGGAAGATTCTCGAGCGCTTGGGTTGTGTCGTGCAGGTTGCAGTGGATGGTTGTGATGCCCTGTGTCACCTCGAATCCTATTGCCCCGACGTGATTTTGATGGACTGCCAGATGCCAAACATGGACGGATTCGACTGCACGCGAGCCATTCGCGCCATGGACGGCCCTTTGTCTGAGATCCCCATCGTCGCACTCACCGCAAATGCCATGGTCAAGGATCGCAAGCGATGTGAACGAGAAGGGATGAACGATTTTTTGACGAAGCCGCTTCGGGTCAAGGAGCTGGTCCGGTCCCTTGCTTCTGTACTGGAGTTGGAATCCGAGGGCGCTGAAAGCGAAGAGGAGACTACCCTTGAAGATCAGTGAAATCATGAACGGACCCGTGGAGACGGTTTCGCCGAATCTCAAGGTCTCCTCACTTGAACAGATCCTCAAGCAGCACCAGATCAGTGGCACTCCCGTCGTGGCGAGTACCGGTGAGCTCGTCGGCATCGTGTCGAAGACCGATTTACTGGGGGGTTATGTCGAGGACCCGACGCTGTTGAAGCGCGGTGCCGAGGTGTGGGAAATCATGACGTCGGACGTTCTCTGCGCGCAGACTGACGATACGGTTGCGAGCGTGGCAAAGACGATGGTCGATGCCCATGTGCATCGGGTACTGGTGTACGACGGCGATTCGCTGGTGGGCATTGTCTCGACGCTCGATTTTCTTGAAGCAATGGCCTCTAGCGCAGCCTAGAGTAGACGCCCCGGAAGCAGGCGTCTCATGACTCGGGCACATCGAGGACGCGGATCATGCTCGTGCTTCCCGACTCGCGGTCCACTCCATGGGTCGCGACGATGATGTCTCCCGGGTCGATGTAGCCCAACTCCACGCCGCGGCGTACGGCGAAGGCAAGCATCTCGTCGTCGGAACCCTCCCCGTCGAAGTGGATTCCCGTAACGCCCCAGTTCATCGAGAGCTTTCTGACCACGTCCGCTGAGACGGTGATGGCGAGGATGGGGCAGCGCGGGCGAAACTTGGAGATCGACCGCGAGGTGAAGCCCGTTTCGGTCAGGGTCACGATCGCGGCCGCGTTCAGGTGATGGGCCATGGTGATGGCGGCCTGACTGACCGCATCCGTGACCTTGTCCGCAGTCTCGGTGTTGGTGTGCTGCAAGTGGCCGTAGTCGGTCAGCGAAGCCTCGGCCCGCAGCGCGAGTGCTGCAATGGTGCGAACCGCTTCGACTGGATAAGCGCCTGAAGCCGTTTCCCCGGACAGCATGACCGCAGAAGTCCCATCGAAAATCGCATTCGCAACATCGCTGACTTCGGCTCGGGTCGGGACCGGGTTGCGTTCCATCGAGTCGAGCATCTGCGTCGCGGTAATTACGGGCTTGCCAGCCCCGACCGTCGAATGAATGATGCGCTTCTGGATGATTGGGACGTCCTGGAGTTCGATCTCTACCCCCAGGTCGCCTCGCGCGACCATGGTCCCGTCGGCCGCCGCGATGATTTCATCCAGGTTTTCAACTCCCTCACGGTTCTCGATCTTGGCAATGATCGGAATGACGGCATTGTGCTCTTCGAGGATGCGTCGAATGGCGATCACATCTCCCGCGCTGCGCACGAACGACGCTGCGATGTAAGTGATGTCGTGTTGAATCGCGAACAGGATATCGTCGCGATCTTGACTCGAAATATCGGGGTAGGCGATGTTGATGTCCGGGATGTTGACGCCCTTGCGGTCGCCGAGCAGGCCGCCGCGGTTGATCGTGCAGTGGACATGATCGTCTCGAATTTCTTTGACCCGTAGTTCGATGACGCCATCGTCGATCAAGATTCGCGAACCCTGCTCGACTTCATCTGCCAGTTTTTTGTAGCTGATCGAGACTCCGGAGGCGTTTCCGAGGCGATTGTCTGCATAGAGGTCGAAGGTTTGGCCGGTGGTGAGCGTCGCGCTGCCTCCTTCGAGACGCCCCGTGCGAATTTCGACGCCCCGGGTATCGAGCAGAATGGCGAGGTGCGTTTCGAGTTCGGCAGAGGCCTGTCGAATGGTATCAATGTGTTTGCGGTGTTCGGCGTGGCTGCCGTGAGAGAAATTCAGACGCGCCACGTTCATCCCGGCGCGGATCATGGCCTTGATCGTATCGACCGAGTCCGAGGCCGGACCGATCGTGGCGATGATCTTGGTCTTGCGAAGGATTCGGTGTCCCATGGCGACGTCCCCCCGGATGTCTGATGCTAGAAAGCGTAACGACTCTGGTGTCAGCGACCAGACGTGTGGATCTTGGAAAGAAGATAAACCGCGAGTGCGCGCTTTTCTTCTGCGGTCAGTGGGTAGCTCGGCATCGGCGAAGGGGGCGCTGCGAGCAGTGCTTCGAGGGCGTTCAGGTCGTAGCGCTCCGCGAGATGGTCCAGCGGCTTGACCGAAATGCCGAGTTTTGACTGTGCGGGATCGTGACAGGTTGCGCAGCGATGAAGCTCGTACAAAGACGCTCCCTCCAGGGACAGGCTCGCGCGAAGTGTATTGGAGATGCCAGCAAGCGGATCTGAAGAACCTTGGTTTCGCCTCGATCGAGTGGGGTCGAGATTGCTGGCGTTTTCTTCGCCATACGCAACTCGCCAGATTGCACCCGCGTAGTCATCAGAAATATAGAAGGCTCCGTCACGGCCCTCGACGACATGAACGGGTCGACCGATGACATCCCCGTCTTGTTCGAAGCCACTCAAGAAGTCTTCTTCGCGAATCGTCCCGTCGGGTAGCCAGCGAAGAGACACGACGCGGTATCCGTCTTTGATCGTTCGGTTCCAGGACCCGTGGAGTGCGACCAACGCCGCTCCGCGAAGAGCGGCTGGAACCCGATCACCGCGGATGAAACTGATCCCGAGCGGTGCGTTGTGGGCCCGAAAGCTGTGAACGGGGGGAATGGACGCGAGGATTCGTGCCTCTTGTCCAGCTCCAAAGTCCGGGTCGGGTACGCGGTCACCGTTTGCGAATGGCCAGCCGTAGAACCCGCCCATCTCGATGAGATTCAATTCGCAGGGTGGGAAGTCGTCCCCCAGTAGATCGCGCCCATTGTCCGTGGCGTAGAGATCGAGGGTTCCGGGTTGCCAATCGAAACCGACCGCGTTGCGCAAACCGTAGGCGACGAGTTCGCCTCCGGTTCCGTCCGGTCGGTAGCGGTACATGGCAGCCCTTCGCTCACCATCTTCGGTGCAAGCGTTGCACGATGAACCGATGCTCAAGTACAGAAACCCATCGGGTCCCATGCCGATTGTGCGGCTCCAGTGATTGCCCCGCGAAGGGATACCGGTCACGATGCGTTCGAAGTCACCGTTCACTGTTCTCGACTGGGCGTCGTAGCGCACCCGGCCGATCGCGTTGGTTTCCGCGACATACAACCACCCATCGAAGAGTTCGAGGCCCTGCGGGCGATTCAAATTCTCGAGTAGAGGGAAGGTCCCGTCACTGCGGCCGTCGCCGTCTGCATCCGCTGCAATCAGGATCACATCGCCCGATCGCGGCCTGCTGGCAATCAGGTCACCTGTGGGCGTCGGGTGGAGCCAGCGAACGTGCTTCAGCTTGTTGGCGTAGAGCGAGAGGCCAAAGCCCGGTTGCAGCTGAAAACGGCTTTGAATCTGATTCGAAGAAGGCGCGCCGATCGTGTGGCCGAACAGCATTCCGGCAAGAGGCACATTGACCACGAAGCGTTCGGGAAGCAGAAGACTGCACGAGACGGCGAGTCCGATCAAAAACACACACGCGGCGATCGCGAACCTACGCATCGAACGGACGGCCCCCCTCAAACAGCAGCGGGGCAGAGACTAACACGAGCCCGGATCGCCGTCCGAATGGAACACGGCTTCCCGGAGACCGGATTTGGCGAGTGCCTCGGTTGCCCCCTACAGTGTCGGGAATCGCGGAGGCGTAATTGTGGTTCGATCGAGTGCACCGCTACCCAACGGCATCGTCGCGTTCGTAAAGCGAGATTGCCCTACCTGCGAATTGGTGGCCCCGGTCTTGCGACAGCTAGCCCAGGGCGGCGCGCTCACGGTCTACAGTCAAGACGATCCCGACTTTCCCAGTGATATCGAGGTTTCGGACGACTGCTCCCTCGAAGTTTCCTGGCATCAAAACATCGAAGCTGTTCCCACGTTGCTGCGGATCGAAGACGGCATCGAGAAAGAACGTGTGCTCGGCTGGCACCGCGAAGAATGGGAAGCCCTCAGCGGTATGAGGGGGCTCGGCGCAGACCTGCCCGCAATGCGGCCCGGCTGCGGTTCGCTCTCGGTCGACCCCGAGCACGCGACAGATTTGTTGCTGCGCTTCGGAGTCGACACCCTGCGCTCTCGACGCATCCCATTGGCGCGACTCGAAGACGATATCGAAGCACTCTACGGCCACGGCTTCAGCGATGGCTTGCCATTGGTTCCCCCGACCGAAAAGCGCGTGCTCGCCATGCTCGAAGGGACGGCGCGCAAACCCGACGAAGTGGTGGCCGTGGTGCCCTCGGACCTGGTCGAGTGCACGGTCGAGAAAGTCGCGATCAATGCAGTCATGGCAGGTTGTCGTCCCGAATATCTCCCGCTTGTCCTCGCCGCAGTCGAAGCTGCCTGCACGGACCAATTCAACATGCATGGCCTGCTGGCCACGACGCTGAGTGCTGGGCCGGTATTGATCGTCAACGGCCCGATCCGAAAGCGACTCGGAATGAATTCCGGAGTGAATTCCCTGGGCCAGGGAAACCGTGCCAATGCGACCATTGGACGGGCGTTGCAGTTGGTGGTGCGAAACGTCGGCGGGGGCCGACCCGGAGAAGTCGATCGCGCCGTCTTCGGACACCCCGGAAAATTGGGATTCTGCATCGCCGAAAACGAAGAAGATTCTCCCTGGCAGCCGCTGTCCGTCGATCTCGGTTCCGAGGCGGGGCGCGACACCGTGACGCTATTTCCCGGGGAAGGGCCCCGCACCATCCTCGATCAGCTTTCGCGCGAACCCGAATCTTTGTCGCGCAGTTTTGCCGCGACCCTGCGCGGGCTCTACCACCCAAAGATCGTGTTGGCTTTTGACTGCCTGCTGCTCGTGTCGCCGGAACACGCCCGGATCTTTGCGGAAGCCGGCTGGGATAAAGCTCAATTGACCGCGCGCTTGCACGAGTTGTGCGCCATTCCCAGCGAAGAACTATTGCGCGGCGCTGGCGGCATGGCCGAGGGTACCCAGGGACCGATCTCCGTGGAAACGGTTCCGAAGTTTCGGCCCGGTGGCATATACATCGTGCACTGCGGTGGCTCGGCGGGTCTTTTTTCAGCGGTCATCGCAGGCTGGGTGGGCGGCGAGATGGGAAGTCAAGTGATCTTGAAGGAGGTTCAAGCATGAGCGCACACACCGAAGCAGAACGGGTGATCCTCGACCCGACCGGCGAACAGGCTCTCGTTCAACGCGAACGAATCCCGCGACCTGAAACAATCGAGGGACTGACCATTGGTCTGCTCGACATCTCAAAGGCCCGGGGCGACATTTTCCTCGATCGCCTCGAAGCCGAGCTGACCAAACGCGGCGCCCTGATCAAGCGCTTCCGCAAGCCGACCTTCACGAAACCCGCACCCTTCGACCTGCGTCAGCAAATTGCCAACGAGTGCGCGGCGGTGGTCGAAGCCCTGGCGGACTGAGGCAGCTGCACGTCGTGCAGTGTGCACGACACGAAAGCACTGGAAGAGCAGGGCGTAGCGTCGGTCTTCATCGCCTCGAACGAGTTCGTCAGCGCGGCAGCATCGCAAGCCCGGTCGCTTGGCTTCGAAGCCTCACCCGTCTTTACCGAACATCCCATCCAGGACCGCACGGATGAAGAGATGGTGCAGATCGCGGACAAGGCCATCGACGAGATCGTGGCGAAGCTGACGGGGCAGGGCTGATCGGAAGAACGAAGCCCGCGTGCATGATGGACGGAACAAAGCCTTGGCTTTGCGATCGCTACTCTCGTTCGTCCTTCAAGATTCGAACTTCGACCTCGCCGCTGCCTTTTGGAATGTCTTCAGTAGCCAGCAGCGCTGCGAAATAGTGCTTTGTGCGCCGGATCCGGAAGCTGCGCGTCACCGCCCGGACTTTGCCCTCAACCGCGATGACGACGTCCCACTGATGATGTAGCTGCCCGGGGGGCGCTTCAATCTGACCCTGGATCCATCCAGAGCGCAATTCGAAGACGGCGTCCGAATCGTCCGTCGCTTCATCGGCTCCGAAGAGAATCAAAGGAAGTTTGCCAGAGGACTCGAGTTGGCCTTCGATCTCCTTCAGGCTTTGCCCCAAGAGATCGTCACGGGAACTCGCGAGCCGCAGCCAGCGTCGTTCAGGCTCGTAGACCAGTCTCTCCATCATGGGCACAAGAGAGTGAAACTCTCCTCCATCGGTTGCGTCGAAGGCCTTCAGTCCCCGGTATCCAACGGTGATAAAGGCATGCTTTTCCTTGGGCATCGTCTGTGGGGCCGCGAGTAGCGAGCGTCCATCCACGGACCAGGGCAGTGGAACATCAATGAAGTCTGCGATCGTCGGCAGGATGTCTACCGTTTGTGCGTTGCGGTCATCGTTGATTCCCTGCCTTTTGCCCGGGAGCTTCAAGAAAAGCGGGACGTAAAGAACGTCCGTTCGGGTTTCAGGAGTGATCGCACGCGAGTGAGCTTTTGGTGTGAAGCTGGATCCGTGGTCCGCAGTGACGAGCAGCAGTGAATCGTCGTATAGACCGAGTGCCTGCATGCGGTCGAGAATCTCGCCCAGCAGCGTGTCTACGAGCAGGAGCTGCAGGAGATAGCGCTGCAAGCCTTGGCGAGCAGGCTCCTCGCCGCGGTACCAGTAGCCCCAGCTGCTGCGCAAACCCGGCACCCACCAACGGCGTGTGTATTGACTGCGGTCGGGTCGAAAGTTGTAGGGGGTATGTGGGAGAACGATGTGCAAGAAATGGAACGTCGGCGCGAGCCCGTCGGCGCTTTGCGTCACCTCCTGCATGCGATCGAGAAACCGCGACACTTGAGCGATCCGGGCTCCCTCGCTCATCGCATTTGCGTGATCGAGGGCGTCGCCTTCCCGCAGGCCGAAGAATGCAACCTCGCCCTCGATCGTGGGAATGCCGAAGCGCCAGTGTTCGGGCAGCAACACGTGGGCAGAGACGATGCCGACGTCTCGCAGCAACCTCGTGCTGCGTTGGATGAAGTCCGGAGGCGGCTCGCGCATGCTCCGCGGGGAGAAGCGCGTGATCTCCTCGGATACGTTGGCCATGTGCGAAGAGGCGATGAAGCCAATCAGGTTCTCGGGGTAGCCGACTGAACTCGGTGGTGGGAACGGGTTTGCTTCCACGGGGAACCGCCCGGTCAGGATGGCCGGCACCGAAGTCACGGTAGATTCCGCAACTGTGGTCGCGTTGCGAAACCAGATCGAATCATCCGCGAGTCGAGCAAACGCCGGTAACCGCGTGCGATCAACCGCGCCGTTGGAGCCGAGCAGGCTGGAGGTCGAAAGTTGGTCGAATACGATCATCACGACCGACTTCGGGCTGGCGCCATCGATTCGAACGGATCGCTGTACCTCGGCGACGGATGAGAGGATTCCGGTAGAGGCCAGGTTCCAGACAAAGAGCGTCGCGATCACGAGCACCGCGGGGGACGCCATGGTCATGCTCAGTCGCACCGCCAAGTAACGCCGGTACGTGACGCAGAAGCAAAGCGCGCCCGCAATTGCAACAGGGATCGCAAGCGTTTCAAATGTCGCGCTGCTTCGCAGCGCAAGTTGCAATCCGCATGTGGTGAGGAGAAAGAGCAATAGCGTCTGAACCCAGCGGCGCACCGCCTCTGCGAAGAGTCCCGCCACCCCCGTTGCCACGATCAGCGGGAGTGAGATGAGCAGACTGAGGACGAGCACCAGCACGAGCACATCCATGAGAGCCACGTCATGGGCGAAGAAGAACTCTGGACTGCGCCTCAGTACGTCGTAAGTGGGCTGTGCAATGAAGAGATTGCAGAGCAGGAGCAGGTGAACGGATCCCAGGAGGAATCCATCGTGGGCCCGATCCGCCCCTTTGGCTTCACCCTTCATCCGCCTCGATACCCCCGCCGAAATCGATCTCGGCAGTACACCATCCCAACAGAAGCAGAAGCGCGAGGCTCGCCACGCTGAAGTGAATCCATTCAGAGATCGGATAGGCGATGGGGACGATGTAAAAGAAAATCAAGGCCGCGATTCCCACGCGCGCGCGTTGGGCGCGCTTCTCTGCGATTCGATAGGCGGCCCAAATCATCATCGGGTAGTAGAGAATGAGGTCGTAGTCGAGAAGATGCGGCGTGGCGAAGGTGCAGGCCCCGAGCAGAAGCGCGAACGCGGGAAACGAGTGCGTGTCGCGCGCGAAGATCGGAGCGAGTTTGCCGCGCAGCCAAAGCGCAAAAGCGAACGCCGCGCCCCCCCCGGCAACGCCCACCGGCATAGCCCACGACGTGCCCGAAAAAGGCATCGCTACAAGACTGCGTAAACTGACGTGTCGATTTAGATGAAACCACAACCGCTGTGTGAGGTCGGGGGTGTCGAACAGCATCTCGACATACCCAGCCCAGATCTCGATCCCATCCGCCGCGATCGAAAGTGCGAGCACGCCTGCGCCCCCGAGCACGAAGCCGCCAACCATGCGCCATTGCGCCGCGAGTGCCAGCGCCAGCGCGACAGGGGCCGCGACGGTGGGCTTGATGCAGAGGATCCCCAAAACGATACCCGCGAGAATGTCGCGCTTGCTTTGCCGCAGCGCGAGCCCCCCTCCCAACAGCGCGAGCCAGAGCGCCGCGGGCTGTCCAGTGGCTATCCCGAGCTGGCTGGCCGGCGCAGCCCAGAGCAATAGCCAGCCCTCAGTGCCCCGGGGTAAGTCCAAACCTGCGCTGCGCAGCAGGAGCGTGATCCCGAGCCCATAGGCGAGCAGGAACCCCCAGAGCAGGAGCTTGCTGGCGCGAATCTGCCCCAGGCCCTCGAGGGCATTGAAGCCCTGGTAGATCGGGGGCGGGTAGGTGGGGTTGTAGCGAGAATTGGCATCTGTGCGCTCGACGGATTTGAACGCTTCCCTGAATGCTTCTCGGTCGTAAAGATTGCGCGAGGGGATGTTGGCGTCGAGAACCGCGGCGCCGGTCCAGAACTGAATCAAATCCCCGCCGCGTACCACCAGCGGATCCGGTCCGGCGGGATCTTCGCCGCGATGTGCGAAGTGGACCGTCATGATGATGGGGGCGATGAAGAACATGATGGCCATCGAGATCGCGAGCGCATCCCAGCCAATTTGATCGTCTCGAAAGAACACAGTTGGGTCCCAGCTGGATGCTGTCTACATCTCTTCTTTGAGACGCACCGGGCCGAATAGCTCCGGGCGCTTGCCGATCTTGTCCCGATAGAAATCACGAATCTGGTTCATGTCGCTGGTGATGTCCTCGCCCGGGATGAGTGCCGGGCCGAAGCCACCTCGCTTGCGTTCGAAGTCGAGATAGCCCATCACGATGGGGACTCGGGCCAGCCTGGCGATGTGGTAGAAGCCGGACTTCCAGTGCGCGGTGTAGCTACGGGTGCCCTCGGCAGGGACAATCAGGATAAAGTCTTCTCGCTTCGCAAACTCGTCGGCCATTCCCTGGACGCGGTCGTTGCTGGATTCTCGGTGGATGGGGAGTCCGCCCATCAGGCGCATGAACCATCCGTAGGGCCAGTAGAACAGCACGTGCTTGCCCATCCACCGCACCTTCATCTCATAGCTCCAGGCGAGCGCCATCATGAACGGCAGGTCCCAATTGCTGGTGTGGGGCGCCGCAATCAGCACGTACCTGGACTCGAGCGGGCGGCCCGCTTCGCTCTTCCAACCAAAGACTGCCAAATAGAATTTGCCGATCCATTTCAACACTCGCGGTTCTCCGAATCTAGTGGGGCCCTTGGCCCCGATGGCAGGCGGGCACAGCATAGCCGGTTGGCCGCTGAATCTCCTGTGCGGACCGATGGGGTCTCTTTCGAAACGCGGAAGGGCGCTAGTCTCTCTCGCGCGTAGTGCCCAAGAGCCTGGGGCCGCTTCGCGATTCCCTGTTTTTGACAATCCTGGAGATTCCATGAGTGAACGGAGCGACAAGATCGAAGCCAAGTTGAGAGAAGCGCTCGATGCGGTCGAGATCGAAGTCGTCGACGAGAGTCATCTTCACGCGGGACATGTGGGCGCGCGCGAGGGCGGAGGCCATTTTCGTGTGAGTATCGTGTCCGAACGCTTCGCGGGGCTCGGTCGCGTCGCCGCCCAGCGACTGGTGTATCAGATTCTCGAATCCGAGATGAAGCATGAGATCCATGCGCTGTCCATTACGGCGAGTGCACCCAAAGCCGGTTTGTCCTGAAAGCGGAGACCGAGCCGAAGATGTCCCAGCCCAGCGAGCTGCCAAGTTTGCGTCTGTGTCGCCTGGCGGATTTGCCCGAAGGCGAGGCGTTGGACGCGGTCGGCTTCGCCGGGGACGCGCCCAATCAGGCGGGCATTCTCGTAGTGCGCCACGGTGCCGGCGTTCGGGCCTTCGTCAATCGCTGTCCCCACCAGGGGACGCCATTGAATTGGACCCCCGATCGTTTTCTCGATCTCGATCGCAAACAAATCATCTGTGCGACCCACGGCGCAGTGTTCAGAGTGAATGATGGCTTTTGTCTTTCGGGACCCTGTTCGGGGGATTCCCTGGAATCGGTTCCCGTCGAAGTTCGCGATGGCGATGTCTTTGTGGTCGACTGGCGCCGTTCGGACTGACTCCAGTTTGCCTTCCCGCGAGATCGGAACTTCTCACTGGGCACCCGCTCGCCCTCGATCAGAAATGCGATTTTCGCTCGCAATGTTTTGCGCCTCACCGCAGCACTCAGAGTGCCGAGCGGGACTTGAAGGGGCGCTCGCATGCCTTCGCGTGTTAGAACTTCGCGATGCAATGTCGATGTCAGAAAGCGATCCGCGCGACCGCGCCAGCCAGAATCAGCGCTGACGATGTTCACTGCGAAACGGTTGTTTCTCAGCAAAAATGACGGCTGAAAAGAATCGATCTCGGCTGCGCTAGAGATTGATCACGGTGCGAATTCCGCGGCTCGCGATGAGATCTTCCACAGCGAGATTGATCTCTGCGAGTGGGCGACGTTGCGTGATCAGACCCTCGAGATCGAGTCGGTCCGCTTGATACAGACCGATCAAGCGCGGGACCTCGTGCAGCGAGTTGCAGCTGCCCAGGGTGCAACCGCTGATCTTCTTTTGCTGGAACACCAACAGCGCGGGCAGGAAGCTGACCATGTCGGTCAGTGGCGGCGCCCCGACCATGACGGTCGTGCCTCCGTTGCGGATGGCGGCAATTGCGACCTCCACGAGTTTGCCGACGCCCGCGGCTTCGAACGCAAAATCCGCCCCCACCTCGGTCAGTTCGACGACTTTGGCAGCGACGTCTTCCACCTCAGTCGGATCGATCAGGTGGGTGGCGCCAAACTTGCGCGCGTATTCTCTTCGCTCTGCGACCGGGTCGGAAACGAGAATCTTGCTCGCCCCCGCCAACCGGGCACCCTGCACAATGGAGAGGCCGACCCCGCCCAGGCCCAGCACCAACACCGTATCGCCCTCCTTGATCCCGGCGGTGTTGAGGGCGGCTCCTACCCCCGTCTGCACCGCACAACCGATCACGCAGGCGACGTCGAGGGGTACGGAATCTGGAATCTTGATGGCTCCGGTCTCGAGTGCGATCACATATTCCGCAAAGGCCCCCACCCCGAGACCGCGATAAACCGCGCTGCCGCCCCGCGAAAGCCCCGTCGATCCGTCCGGTAGCGAATTCGTCATGATGCTCGCCGTGTTGACGCAGAGCGAATGCTCGTTGCGAACGCACCAGTAGCAGCTGCCGCAAGGTGGGCAGGGCGTGAGAACGACGCGGTCGCCGGGCTTCAGGCGCACGACGCCGGGTCCCACCGCATCCACGATCCCGGCGGCTTCGTGGCCGAGTATGATCGGCAGCGGGCTGGGAAACGATCCGTTGATGATGCTCACGTCCGAATGGCACAGCCCGCAATGTTTGACCGCGACGCGAACCTCTCCGGCATGGGGTGCCCGGATTTCGATATCGTCGACCAGAGTCAGAGGCTTGTCAGGTGCTTCGAGCAGCGCGGCTCGCATGGTCTTCGCAACGGGACTGTCCGACATGGTTTCTCCTGCTCTCGCCTTGGGTTCGCTCGGCGCTGCGGGTTCGGCAGGGCCTGCATCCGGGCCTCCAGTGTGAGACGCCGATGCCTTCACGTAAAGGGGCGCGACACGAAATGATTGAACGAAGTTGCAGAGATGCAGCGATCAGCGGCACTTCCCCTGATATTGGAAACGCGGCACACTCTCGGCTTGTTTTGCAATAGGAGAACTCTCTTGGAGCTACGTCGACCCTCGCTGTCGTGCTCGTTTCTCTCGCTTCTTGTCTTCTGCGGGCTCACCGCTGGGGGCAGTTCGATGGCCGATGACCTCTCGGCTCGGGAGATCATGCAAAAGGTCAAGGATCGCGACGATGGAGACAACCGCGTGTCCGACATGGAGATGATTCTCATCGACAAGCGAGGTAAGCAGCGGATTCGAAAAATGCGCACCTTCAGCAAGAACTTTGGGAAGGACGACTACACCCTGATGTTTTTTCTTTCGCCGGCCGACGTGAAAGACACCGGGTTTCTCACCTACGACTACGACGACGATGACGCCGATGACGATCAGTGGTTGTACCTGCCCGCGCTCAAGAAGACGAAGCGGATCGCGGCAGGGGATAAGAGCGGCAGCTTCATGGGGAGCGATTTCAACTACTCGGACATGTCGTCGCGCTCGGTCGATCATTACACCCACACTTTGATGAAGGAAACCGAGGTCAAGGGCCACAAAGTCTGGCAAATTGAATCGATCCCGAAGACCGAAGAGGAGATCGACGAAACCGGCTACACGAAGTTCGTGGCCTTCGTACGCCAAGACAACTTTGTGGTGATCCGCTCGGTGGGTTGGCGCAAGAAGGGGAAGCGGCTGCGCTACATGGAAATCCAGGGCCTCGAGTTGATCGACGGGATCTGGGTCGCCACCGAACTTTCGATGACGACCAAAAAGGGCAAAGCCACCCTGCACAAGACCATTCTCAAAACCTCGAACATAAGATTCAATCAACAACTCGCCGAAGCCGACTTTACCATCCGAAAACTCGAGAAGGGCTTGTAGCGGTTCGAGCGGATGGCGCCCATGCTTCGAGGCAGTCTGCTGAAGAGAATTCTCGCGCTCAGCTTGATCTGGGTCGCACTGGGGTTCTCCGTCGTCCCGGCCGCTGCCCAGGATGATGCGATGGACGACGTTCTCGCAGGATTCGACGAGAGCGACGAGTTCGAAGTCGACCCGGCACAGAGTGAGCCATCCGCTGCTATGGAAGATCGTGTTTGGAGTCTACAGGGCGATCTGAACTTCGGGTTGACGGCAAGTCTCCACAACCACGATTCGCCAACCGGCGACGATTACTCGGGGCTCCAACGCTTCCGAACCAAGCTCGCCCTGCAGTTCGATCTCGACCTGCCCCGAGGCTGGAAGCTGCGCACGTCGGGCTATGGCTTCTACGATCTCGCGTACGAGATGAACGGGCGCCGTGGCTACACGCGCGAAGTGAAGAACACCTACGAGAACGACTTTGAAGTCACGGACACCTACTTCGAAGGAAGCCTGCACGAGCGGGTGGATCTCAAGATCGGGCGCCAGGTCGTAAACTGGGGGCGAAGCGAGTCGCTCAGGGTGCTGGACATCATCAACCCGCTGGATAGTCGGGAGCCTGGCCTGGTTGATATCGAAGACATCCGGCGCTCGGTAGGGATGGCGAAGCTCGGAGTCTTTTGGGGTCCATGGACTCTCACGCTGCTCGCGATTCCCGAGGTGCGGTACGGCATCTCGCCGGCCCGGGGTTCAGACCAGGCGCCGGATGTCGGAATCGACGTAATCATTGCGCTCAATGCAACACTGACTCCAGCGGAAATGCTCAGGTTTATGTCAATAACCGGCAACGCCGAGGCGCTCAGCGACGAAAGAATCGAGAAGGACTTCGGCAAAGCAACCGAGTTTGCCGTCAACCTCACGGGGGTATTCAGCGGCTGGGATGTATCGCTGCAGGCCGCACGCTACAACGATGACCGCGCCCACTTCGACCCGGGCGATGGGCAATTAGAACACAGCCGACTTTGGATGCTGGGCAGTGGCGCGAACTACACCTTTGGTTCGTGGTTGATCAAGTCGGAAATTGCCTACCTGGACGGTTTCGAATTCTTTTGGGCGGACGAGAAGAAGTCTCGCGTCGACACGATGATCGGCGTTGAATACTACGGAATCAGCGACGTCAACATCGTGCTCGAGATCGCTCAGCGGCACATCAACGGCTTTGAGAGCGCGATGGGTCGCTTGCCAGATTTCGCCCAGAAGGACACGCTCGAAACAGCGCTGCGCATCAGCGTCGATCTGATGAATGACCAACTTCACCTGACGATGCTGAGCTTCGTGATCGGGGAAGCGGCGCAGGACGGAAGCTTCGTTCGACTTTCCGCTGCGTACGACGTAATCGACGCATTGAGTGTCAACGCGGGGTTCCTGCTCTTTCAATCCGGAGACAACATCTTTTTCGCCAACAGCGAGAAAAATGACCGTTTCTTCGCCGGTGCAAAATACAGTTTCTGAACTTTGCTACTCGTCGCTTTGAGAGCGTTCTAGTGCTCCAGGTCGCCATCACCCGATCCGTCGTCGGGTTCCCCGACGAAACCGTCTGACCCAGATCAATTGCATTCGCCCAGGTCCATGCTGTCTCGCTGGAGTGTTTTCCCGACCCTGACGCTGGGGCGAATTGCAGGCTCGCCAGAAAGTGTTCTAAGTCCGGGGATTGCAGTTCAAGTAGATCTTTCTGCCAAACGATAAGAATGTTCCAGCAGGGGCGGATCGTTTGCCTGGATTCGAGCCGAATACGGCGCGGACGGGTGACCCCTGTGATAGGGGGGAGGGAGATGGACGAGGATCAGGAACTTCTCCAGGATTTCCGTACAGAGTCCCTGGAACACATGACCGAAATCGAGCCTCTATTTTTGGAGATCGAAGAGCTCGAGGGCGAAGCGCAACTCGAAGTTGTGAATCAGATTTTTCGCGCTGCGCACAGTGTCAAGGGCGCCGCCGGTTTCTTCGGTCTGGATCGAATCCAAAATCTCGCTCACATCATGGAAAATCTCCTGATGCGAGTCCGGGACGGCGAGTTGGTCTTCCAATCGGACATGACCGATGCGCTGCTGGCGGGAGTCGACAAGCTCAGTCAGTTGATCGAAGCCTTGCCCGAAGTGGTCGATCTCTCGATCGACGAAGAAATTGACAGACTCAAGCCGCTGATCGAGGGCGAAGGTGCGTCGCCGGAAGCGGCGAGCGCCGAGGCACCCGCCGAGAGTGCCACTGTCCCTCCCGCTCCCGCCGTAGAGGCCGAGGCGGCCGAACCCGTTCCCGAACCACAACCGGAGCCGGCTACCGCAGTTTCCCCTGAGAGCACCGGAGAATCGGCGACCGATGACTCGTTCCCCGAATTTGTCATCAACGAAGAGGCGGCCGAAGAAGTGGCACGCTTCGGCCAGCGAATATACGGAATCGTCTTCGACGACGTACCTCTCGAGCAAAAATCACTCGTTCACGACACCAAGAAACGCGCTGGGTCGATCGGCAAGGTGTTGTCCGCCTTGCCTGCGGAACTCACGGGAGGATGTCTCGCTCTTCAGATTGGTTCCGTTCTCGAAATCGACCTGGTAGCCGGGGCGCTCGGGATCGATCCAAGCCGCATTCGATTGCTGCGCGAGCGGGTGACGATGTCCGACGACCGACTCGCTCAGGTGACGAACAAGAAAACAGGCAAGGACGGCGCCAAGAGTCAGCCCGCGGCGGCCAAAGAGTCCAAACCGGCTGCGGTCGCAGAATCGAAGGCCGTGACACCTCCTGTCGCCGGGTCAAAGCCGACCGAGACAGCAGTTGCAGCTGTTGTTGGAGCTGTTGTTGGAGCTGAAGTATCGGCGGCACCGGAAAGCAAGCCCGATCCACCCGCTGCCGGAAGCGCTGGAGGCGCAGGAAGCAATTCTGGTGACAGCGGCAAGCCGAAGGTCGCAAGCAAAAAGATGGAGGCGGCTGAAACGGTTCGCGTTTCTGTCGACCTGCTCGACAAATTGATGGACCTCGCGGGTGAATTGGTGCTCGGTCGAAATCAGTTGCTCGCGCGCCTGGATCAGACCGACGATCCCAGCATCAAGGGTGTGTTGCAGAACATCGATATCGTGACGAGTGATCTGCAGAGCAACATCATGAACACTCGGATGCAACCGGTCGGGAATGTCTTCAAGAAGTATCACCGGGTGGTGAGAGACCTTTCGAGAAAACTCGGCAAGAAGGTCGATTTGGTGATCGAAGGCAGCGAAGTTGAACTAGACAAGTCGATCATCGAATTGCTCTCCGATCCCCTGACACATCTGGTGCGCAATTCGTTGGACCACGGAATCGAGGCCCCTGCAAAGCGGCTGCTTGTGGGTAAATCCGAATCCGGCCTGATTGAACTGCACGCCTATCACGAGGGCGGTCAGGTCAATATCGAGATCCGTGACGATGGTCGGGGAATCGATCCAGCGAAGACCCGCGCTTTGGCGATCGAACGCGGCATGATGACCCCAGAAGAAGCCGAAGCGCTCAGCGATTCTGATGCGGTGATGTTGATCTTCGCCGCCGGCTTTTCCCTCGCGGCTGAGGTCACTGAGGTCTCGGGCCGCGGCGTGGGCATGGACGTCGTGAAGGCGAACATCACAAAACTCGGCGGCAAAATCGATATCGATAGCGAGGTGGGGAAGGGCGCAACCATTCGCATCCGCTTACCCCTCACCCTCGCGATCGTTCCGTCTCTGATCGTAGTCGTCGATCAAGAGCGCTTCGCGGTCCCCCAGGTAAACCTGGTCGAGATTGTGAGGATCAAGGCATCGGAAATCCCAACACGCCTCGAGCAGATCAAGGGAGCCGACGTGCTGCGCTTGAGGGGACGTTTACTTCCTTTGGTACGACTCGCCGATACCCTCGAAATTCCAAGGTATTTCGAGGACCCAGAGACTGGAGCCAAGAATCCCGATCGAAGAAAGAACCTCGCGGAGCGTCCAGTCGCGGCCGCCACGAGTGATGCTGCCCGGGATGCGGACGATACTTCGGAGACCAGAAGGACGTACGAGAATCAATCGGCCATCCACGTGGTCGTGCTGCGCTCGGGTGAACACCGCTACGGGTTGATTGTCGATCGCATTGCAGACAGTGAAGAAATCGTGGTGAAGCCGCTTTCGCAATTCATTAAAGGTTGTCGCTGCTATGCCGGTGCCACGATCATGGGCGACGGCCGGGTGGCGATGATTCTCGACGTTGCGGGCATCGCTGCAGATACGAACCTTCGCTTCCACGATTTGGCGGAAGAGTCGGATCGTCGCGAGCGCAAAATTGATGAGACCACCGGCAGCCGGCGAGAACTGATTCTCTTTGCCAATGCGGCATCAGAACAGTTCGCTGTCGATCTCGCACAGATCGTACGGCTCGAAAAAATCGAAGCCAACGAGATCGAAAGGATTGGCGGCTCCGAGTACATGCAGCATCTCGGCAAGGGCTTGCCCTTGATTCGGCTGGAAAATGAAATTTCCGTAAATCCAATCGAAGAGTGCGAAGAATATTATGTCCTGATCCCGAGTGGAGATGGTACGTCGGGTGGCATTCTCGCGAGTCGTGTGATCGACACGGTGGATATCGCGATCGAGCTGAACAAGTCCAAGGACGACCCACCTTGCGTGAGTGGTCGTGCGCTGGTCCAGGGCAGGCTGACCACCATATTGGACGCCGAATTGCTGCTCGCATCGGCGTTGGGAGATACGCCGTGATCTTGGATCCCGCTTCTCAGGACGAGGCGCTGGAGTATGGACTCGCGAGCTTCTATCTGGGCGATGACCTCTTCAGCGTCAACATCAGATTGGTGCGCGAGATCAATCCGCACCTCGACATAACTCCAGCGCGAAAAGCCGAAAGTTTCGTGAGCGGCCTGGTAAACCTTCGCGGCCAGATCGTCACAGTCATCGACCTCGGCGAACGTCTCGGGCTAGGTCGGCATCAAATCGGACCGGAGAGCCGACTCGTCATTCTCAAGACCAATTCAGAATTGGCCGCGCTGGACAACTGCGCCCTTGCCTCGACGGACGACAAGGTGGGGCTGTTGGTCGACCGAATCTCGGATGTGATCACACCGAACTCCGATCAACTCGAGCTCCCGCCGCCGAACCTGGACGGTTCAGGGTCGGTGTACTTGACTGGAGTCTGCAAGACCGACTCGGGGACGATGAGCATTCTCGATGTGCGCCGGTTGCTCGAGTACAGCCCGTCTGTCACCGAAAACTAGGTTCGACAAGCATGACGAGTTCGGCAGCAACATGATCAGGAAGGCGATTCGCATGGGAGGCCAGACCAGGAACGGATCGTGGCCGGGCGAGGAGCGGCGATGAGCGATCCCATCAGAACCGTGATCGTCGACGATTCCTCGATCTACCGGGCGATCCTGACTCGGGTTCTCAAGCAGATTCCCGATGTTGAGTTGGTTGGCTCAGCCAACAACGGACGACGCGGACTCGAGGTCATTGAAGAAGTACGCCCCGATCTGGTCCTGCTCGACGTCGAAATGCCCGAGATGGACGGTCTCGAGGCGCTCGAAATCATCGCCAAGCAGCACACTGATGTTTCGGTGCTGATGGTGTCGGGGGTGAGCGATGCGCGGCGCACGCTGAAAGCGCTGAGCCACGGAGCGGTCGATTTCATCGTCAAACCCGAGGACAGCGGAGCGGATGCTCTTCGCAAGCAACTCTGGAAGGGCGTTCGCGTCGTAAAGGCGCAGCGAGCGGCCCGGAAACGGCGGAAGAATGCAGTCGAAGCGGGAGAACCGCTGCGTTCTCGAGTTGCTTCGCCGAACCAAGTTGCAAAGGCGGCGAGCGGTTCGAACCAATCGCGACTGATCATCATCGGCGTTTCGACGGGGGGACCGCGGGCGCTCGAGACCCTGGTGGCAGACTTTTCGCGAGACCTTTCGTGTCCCGTACTCATCGTTCAACACATGCCGCCGGGCTTCACGGATTCGTTGGCCCAGACCCTGAACGGGATGAGTGCTCTCGATATTGCGGAGGCGAAGGCAGGAGAATCGCTGACTCCGGGGCGCGTCTTGATCGCGCCCGGCGGCAAGCATATGGAGATCGAGCCAAGCCCATCGGGCGACGGAAACCTGTTGATCAGTCTGCACGACGGTGCTCCCCGCAATGAGTGCAAGCCCTCTGTCGACGTATTGCTCGATTCTGCGCGAGCCCATTTCAAGGGAAACATCCTCGCGGGCATCATGACGGGAATGGGGAACGATGGTTGTCATGGAGTCGGGAAGCTCAAGGCCATAGGGGCATATTGCATTGCCCAGAGCGAAGCATCATGCGTAGTTTACGGAATGCCGCGCGCGGTGTACGAGGCCGGGCACGTCGACGAAATGGTGCCGCTCTACAGATTTGCGTCACGTATCGAGGAGTGGACCCTCGGGACCACCCCGGAGAGTCGCTCATGAGCGACAAGATGAATCTGTCAAAGGAAGAATTTGAGCAGCTACGTGACTTCGTGAAGAAAGAGTGCGGAATCGCTGTAGGTGACGAGAAGAGTTACCTGATAGAAACCCGACTCTCGACTCTGGTGATTGAAGCTGGCTGCGAATCGTTCGGTGAATTCTATACCACCGTGACCGAGGGCAAGCGCACGGGGATGCGAGACAAGATCATCGACGCGATGACGACGAACGAAACGCTTTGGTATCGCGATGCGGGTCCCTGGACCATCTTGCAGAAGTCACTGCTCCCTCGTTTCTGCGAACAGTTGCAGTCGGGTGAGCGCAATAAGATACGGATCTGGTCGGCCGCTTCGTCGACCGGGCAGGAACCTTATTCCGTCGCGCTTACGATTTTGGAGTACCTGAAAGAGTCCGGACCGCCCGGGGTCAAGGAAGAAATGTTTGAAATCCATGCAACGGATCTTTCCCCATCGGCGCTGTTTGTCGCGATATCCGCCCGCTACGACGGACTCTCGATCAGTCGCGGACTCGAACCGGATTTGCGAGATCGTTACTTCGAAAAGTCGGGGCGCGTGTACTCGCTCTGTGATCGAGTCAAATCCAGGGTCGCGTTCAAACAGTTCAATCTGATCGAGAGCTTCGACTCATTCGGGAAATTTGATCTTGTATTGTGCCGCAACGTCTTGATTTATTTCTCAGCGGACTTGAAGCGCGACATCGTCGGGCGAATCGGCGAGACGCTCATTGACAACGCAAGTTTCATGGTGGGTGCATCAGAATCTCTTCAAGGATGTATGACGAAGTTCAGTATGAAGCAGTGTGAAGGACAATTTTTCTACCAAAGAAAGCCGAGAGGTACAGGATGAAGATTCTCACGGTCGACGACTCGAAAATCATTCGAAAGATCGTAAGCGGTGTGATCGAGATGGCGGGCTACGAGCCCATTGGTGCCGAAAATGGCCAGGTGGCCCTCGATCTGTTGCGCGAGCATCACGAGGATATCGCCTTGGTGGTACTCGATTGGAACATGCCGATCATGGATGGGCTCACGTGTCTGCAGGAGATTCGCGCGGACGAAGATCTCGCGTCCATTCCCGTGATGATGCTGACTACCGAATCCGAACGGGAACGAATGACCACCGCGATTCAGCATGGTGCCAACAACTACTGTTCCAAACCCTTCACTCCAGAGGCTCTTGCGGTGAAAATCCTGGAGTGTTTGGGGATGGGAGGATGACGTTGTCGGGTCCAAAATTGCTCGAGCGCGTTGGCGGCCGGGGCAAACCGCTGCCCGCGCTGGCTGCCTCCGTGACGAGAATTCTCAGGGCTCTCGACGATGATCTCGCGAATGCTCAAGATATCGCGGATCTGATGGCCAGTGACATTTCGATCGCGAGTCGGGTGCTGGCCGTATCCAACAGCGTCATCTACAACCCGTCCGCGACTCCGTTCGCATCGCTCTCGGATGCCATTGCAAGAATTGGTTTCAACGAGGTGCGGAACATTGTCGTGACGACTGGTGTCATCGACGCATTCTCCGCTGCCGACTGTCCGTTTGACTACATGGGGTTCTGGAAGCACTGCCTGACCTCGGCCATCGCTGCGGGAACCCTTGCCGCACGTTCTCCGAAGATCGAGCTCGGTGGCTCTCCCGGCGACAATCCGTATTTTGTGGCTGGTCTCATGCACGACGTCGGAATTTTCATGCTCGTACAATGTCAGTCGCGCAAGTACGGGCGCATACTCAACGATGCGGTCGAACGCCATACGACGCTCATTCGCGCCGAACACGACAAGCTCGGCTACACCCATGCCGAAGTCGGTGCGGCGCTGATCCGGGAGTGGGGTCTGCCAGAGGGAGTTGCGGTCGCTGCCGAATTTCATCACAGCCCCACCGATGCGCCCGAAGAATTTGTGACCTGGGCGCAAGTCATTCATCTCGCGGACTGGATTGCAGACCACGAGGGTCTCGGTGTTTCGGTGGAAGGGACTTCCCCGCGGTTCGCCGAAGGGACCTGGTTTGATCTCGGAATTGGAGTGGACGAGATTCCGGACGTGATCGCCGATTTCAGCCTCGCTGCCGAACGTTCTGAAATGATGCTCGCGTTGGTGAAGGCTTAGAGAGAGTATTCAAGATGCAGACAACACTCGAAGTAATAGTGGAGACGCCCGCGTGTCTGTAAATAGCCGCCGGGCGGGAAAAATGAACGAGGAGCAGGGGAAATGACCGTTGATCATCCAATCGTGAAGGCCTTCGTCGGTGCTGCAATCGAGACGTTGAACACCATGGCCATGCTCGAACTCGAGACAGGGGAGATCTCCCGGGTTCAGGCTCTCGAGAACACCCTCGACTACACCGCGACGATGGGATTGTGTGGAGAGAAAGAGGGACTCCTCGTGTTGAGTCTCGAGTCCAGCCTGGCCCGACAGGTTGTTGCCGCGATGCTCGGCGAAGACGAGAGCGAGATCGACGGGGACCTTCTGGACGGCGTTGGAGAACTCACCAACATGATCGCGGGCTCAGCCAAAACTGAGCTCGGAAAAGCGGGTTATCACTTCAACCTGTCGATTCCCGCAGTCATCGAGGGCGAGAAGAATGTCGTGACCCCTCAAACCGCCTCGACGGGTCTACGAATCAATTTGTCCTGCGGTGGAAGAGAATTCGTCCTCGGGATCTGGACTTCCGGACTCGCTGAAGAGTAGGGCTTGCGCGAGAAGTTCGAGCCGAAAATCGCGGCCCCTGGCCACTCAATCCGAATGACGGCTCGGGCCGCGCGCGATGCGGTCGGCCATGCCGCGCAGGATTCGCACCGCAACCGAGGGGTTGCAGGTGATGAGCTGCTCCAACTCCGCTTCGTTGTAAATGCAGGCCCAAACGGTGCCCTCGGCGCGTAGGGTCAAGTGCCGCTCGACGCCGGTCAGGGTCGAGATGGCACCCAGGAAGGCGCCTTCGTCCTTTTCAATGTCTACGAGTTCCGTGCCATTTTCGATGCGAATCTTGCCCGACATCAGTTGGTGAGTGTGGTGAGACTGATCGCTCGGACTCGCGATGATTTCACCGTCCTCAAATTTTGCGAAGTAGCGATCGAAGCCCGGGGCGCGACAGATCGAAGCCCACAAGGGGTCGACCAGTTCGTCGATGACCTGATACACCTCTCCGACAAAGGCGTCGCTCCGGCCTGCTGCTGCCGCGGGTTGAGAACCCATGCCGAAGCCCGCAGCGATTGCCTTGATCCGACTCACGACTTCGGCTGCGCCACCGGGCCGGCGTTGAGGATCGAGGAAGAGCAATCCCATGACGACCTCTTCGAGGGGAGCCGGGCATCCGAGATGCACGTCGGATAGCCGCTGCAGTCCGTAGATGCAGCCGTCCTCCGCGCGCCGCAGGACATCCTTTCGCTGGTTGAGATCGATCCCGGTGAACGCAGCCCAGGCGGTGGCGCCTACGCCCCATAGATCGGTTCGCAAGTCGAATGCTCGCGTGCTTTGGTTGGCTTGCTCGGGTGCGCGGTAACCATGGGTCCCAAGGCCGACCGGAATTTGACCCTGCGCCAGCAATCCCTTCGACATCCATGAAGAGTGGGCGACTCCGAAATCGGAGAGCACATAGCCCCCCATCTCGTCGAGAAGAACATTGGAGGGCTTGATGTCGAGATGTAGGATCGACGCCTTGTGGGCCGCAGTGAGGGCGCTCAACAGGTCGGAAATCAAGCGCCAGGTCTGATCGACGTCAAGCCGTCCGATAAACGACCAGGCGTCCGCCAAGCTACCGCTCGGAAAATATTCCATCACCGCGAAGGCAGCAGGTCCATCGAGACAGAAGTCGTAGAGCACGGGGATGCGTGGATGCCCAATCCGTCGCAGTGCGGCGAGTTCTCGCTTGAGTGCGCTCATCGCTTTGGGATCATCGGTCGAGCCCAGTACCTTGATCGCTACGTCGCGCGGGGGAGCATCGGGATGGGACTCGCTTGTGTCGAGACATTCGCCTTGAAAAACGTTGCCGAAACTTCCGGCCCCCAGACGTTTGACGAGCTTGTAGCGGTACTTTGCTTTGAGCGTGGTACCGACTTCGACCGGGTCGCTGTTCGGGCTAACTTTTGTCATGTTGAAATGCCGGACCCGCTTGTGGCGGGCGCTTTCGGTTTATCGGTTGATCGGTGCTGCATCTTCTGTTCGTCGGGAGAGATCGTTGCAGGATCGTTTTCCAGCGGTCGTCGAAATTTATGGAAATCGTGTAGCGGTGGGAGACTGCCCGCGTGATCGCCGGATCAGGGGCGAAATCTCGATCGACTGAATCTCCCTGGCCAGACTTCGATAGATCTTTGCCACCGGCCCCTTGGGCTCGTGGACGCTGGCCGGGACCCCCAGTCCGGAGGAGCGTGCAATCGAAATGCGTTCGGGAATTGCGGTGCTGAAAACTCGGGCGCCATACCGCTTTCGCACCTGCGCCTCGACCGCGCGAGATACACCGGTGTGGTTGGTGCGCGAGATGACGAGTCGGGGCTCGCAGAGCGAATGATTGAGTCTGCGCTGATTGCGACCTGCGGTACAGAGGATGCGGCTCAGGCCGGCCAGCCCCATGGGACGGGCTTCGACCGGTACGTATAGTTCCTGCACTGCAGCGAGAACCGAATTGACGACGATCCCGAGGTTCGGCGGGGTATCACAAATCAAGTAGTCCCAGCGATCGGGGTCGAGGTCGTCGATGGCTCGTCGCAAAAATGTCAGGGCGTGAGATACGCCGTCGAGGCTTCGTTCCAATGTGGCCAAGCTGGTGGATGCCGGGATCAGGTCGACGCGTTCTGCGCACGTCGTCTGGATCAATCGTTCGAGAGGCAGGCTTCCCGCAAAGCTGCGAGTGAGTCCCGGCATGTGTTCGCGGCCCAACCATTGGGTCGCTGCTGCCTGGCTGTCGGTATCCATGACGAGGACGCGCTGCCCCAATTGGGCCAGGCCACAGGCCAGCCCCACCACTGTGGAAGTCTTTCCGACGCCGCCTTTCTCGCAGGCGATTGCAATTCGACGCACTGAAGCTCCCCAGGTCCTTGTCGGCCGGTAATCACCCCGCGCGGGAGGTGGCCGCGTCCATGCTCATCGGACAATTCCGTAATTCAATGAATGGATGCTTGACCCCAAACGCACGTTAGAATACGAATGGGTTGCGAGAGGCGCTGGGAGGGGCGGAAGGAAGAGAGGAGGGAAGAGAGGAAGGAAGAGAGAGGCCAAAGGCCTGGCGGTTACTCCCGGTCTTCCTTCCATTCCTTGTAGCCGGTGATGCCTGTATAGATGGCGCCGAGGAACAACGGCACAAAGACCACCCGATTGAAGGTGGCATGCTCGAGCATGTTGGGGTCGGTCGTCAGCCAGCCGTCGTAACCAAACCAGAGGGCGAGGCCGGTCAGCAGTGTGGGCAGGAACAGGGGGTGATCGAACGGAGTCGGGGCTTGTTCTTCCTCTTGCTCCGCGACTTCGGTTGAATTCGATTCGGTCTGTGGTGATGCAGAAGAGTCACTCTCGATTTTGTCGTCAGCGTCGGGCATTGGGCCACGATATCATGCTCGCAAGCGTCCCGCAGCACATTTGGGTGTTCGTATTGCACTGAACTCCGGCGCGACCAAGGCACGGGGACGGCTTGACCGCTGAACTCACCCAAGGGATTGTTCTCTGATGGCAGGCAGAAATGGCAGATAGATCCAAAAAAACGCCTGGCCCGGGGGCCGGCCCGCGGCCGAGCAGCTACATCACCCCCGAAGGCTTCGAGCGCATGCAAGAGGAGTACGAGAACCTCTGGAAGGTTGAGCGTCCCAAGGTCACCCACGCGGTTTCAGTTGCAGCGGCGCTCGGCGATCGATCGGAAAATGCCGACTACATCTACGGCAAGAAGCGGCTGCGCGAGATCGACTCGCGAATTCGGTTTTTGCAGAAGCGCCTGGACGACTTGACGGTGGTACGCGAATCCCCCGACCGAGAGGACAAGGTCTTCTTTGGTGCCTGGGTGACGCTGGAAGACGCGGAGGGCGAGCAGGTTCGCTATCGGCTGGTCGGTCCCGACGAGTCCGACGCCGCAAGCCTTCTCATCAGTGTCGATTCACCGGTCGGCCGCGCGCTGCTCGGGCGGGAACTCGACGACGATGTCAATGTTGTGCGCCCGCGCGGAAGTACGACCTACACGATCATCGATATTAAATATGAGAGCAAAAGCACCGCTAGCGGTTGACGTCGTGGAGCCCCGTTCGTTCGCTGCGAAAGTCTTCCAGGATTTCATGGATGACGTTCTCGTCGATCGAAAAACTCAGCAACTCAGCAAACACGTGGAGTCTCGATACAGCATTGCGGCTGGCGTCCCGGACCTTGACGTGGCTGAGCCGCTTGGTAATACCCTCGTTGACCTGTTGGATGCCTTCGTAGGCCTGCGAAAGCTTACTCATCTCCCAATCCGGATCTTCACCCCGACGCGACCTCAGATATTGCTGGAAGAGATAACGTGAGATCACTCTCGGGAGCGTTTCGTAGGCGGTTGCAAACGGGAGGTGGCTGCGGGCCAGAGGTCGCATGGGTTCCATCACCGGGCATCCACTGGTTGCCATCAAGAGACCAAGCAGCGAACCAATGCCGATCTGCAGTGAGCACACTTTTTCGTAACTGCGCTCTTTTGCGTGTACGGTGACCCGAGCTTCCTCGTGGGCGTACGAGTCGGCGAAGAACTCGACCATTTCGTCGATCGAGACCGCAACGGGGCAATGGGGCGTCGATTCTGGGGAGAGCGGACAATTGGTGCACTGCGACACTTCGAGTCGTGTCCATTCGGGCAAGGGGATCGTCGGAGCTTCGTGGACCTGTTTCAGCGTCAGGGGATCGAGCCGCACCTGGTACGACCACCTCCGGTCGTCCGAGAGCAAGAACTCGTAGGAGAATATGATGAGTTCTGACGCCGATTCCGTCACGCACGACACCTACCGCCTCGACTGGAATTGCGCTGGCTCGACCGCGCTTCGAGGTTCCGGCGTATTCATCGGTCGTCGTTGCGATGGGCACGATGGGGGTTTCCCCCAGGTCCTGGCTGGTCATCTCACCCGAGAGATTGCGCCGGAGCTCTTTAGGCCGGTCTCGGGCAGGTCGATAGGTCGAACATGCTTCTCGATGTGATTTTGCTTGGCCTGTTTGGCGCGTTCGTACTCATGGGTGCGTACCGCGGGGCGCTGGCCGCGGGCACGAGTGTAGTTTCGCTGTTGCTGGCCTACGGCGGTGGGGTCTACTGCGCCCAGAATTTGTCGCAGACTGTCGCCGAGAAGCTGGCGATTTCGTCCCTCTACGGAGCGGTTGCGGCGGGCACCCTGGGCTTCCTGGCGACGTTCATTGTCGCCGGTCTGTTGGGTTCCCTGCTTCGCGAATGGGATCTCGACCGCCTCGATGACGATCCCCGGGGCTGGCTGGACCGCGCGGGCGGCGGCATTTTTGGCGGCATTCGCGGGGGACTCGTGGTGCTGCTGCTGTCTTGGCTGGTGATCTGGCTGGACGCGGCGCGGGACCTCGGTGTGATTGAAAACATCGACCGACTTCCCCAAACCGAAGATTCCAGTGTCGCCAGCGCCACGCGGTCGGTGGTTGCCGAGGTGATCCGGCGAGTCATGGCTGAGGACGGCGAGGCGCCCGAACCCGGTGCGAGATTGATGGCGCAACTGGCCTCGAATCCGGGCACGGCCCTCAAGGGGCTGCAGGATCTGCTGTCCGATTCCAAGATCGAGGGACTCCAGCGCGACAAGTTCTTCTGGACGCTGATCGAAAACGGAGCCGCAGAGCGGGCCCTCAACCGGCTCTCTTTTTACAAGCTTTCGCACGACGACCAGATGCGCCGTCGGCTGGCGGATTTGGGCATCGTCAGCGCCGCCGCCGCAAAAGATGTCGAGATTTTTCGTCAGGAGTCGCGTGTGGTCTTCGAGCAACTTGGGCCGAAGCTCAAGAGCTTGAGAAACGACCCCGAATTGCTGCGACTCGCCGAGAACCCGGAGATCGTGAAGCTGCTGGAAAATGGCGACACCCTGGCGCTGCTGAACCGCCCAGAAATTCAGAGCATCGTCGAACGCATCGCGAATCCGACCCCCTAGCGGGTCTCGCTCGTAGCCTCGATTCCTGGGAGAGATTCCTGACTGGCCGAAACGCGGTGGTCGGGATCGGGATTCACGAGCCCCGCCGACATAATCACCTTGAACGCCTCCTCGACCGTGAGATCAACCTCGCGAACCTCGGACTGTGGAACGACAAGGTAGAAGCCCGAGGTGGGATTCGGGGTCGTGGGGACAAAGCAATTGATCATCGGTTCCTCGGGAAATGCCGCCTGTATCAGCGGCCCAGAATTCCCAGTGGTAAACGCCAGAGCCCAGAGTCCCCTGCGCGGATATTCGACGAGCACCACGGTGTTGAAGCCGGTGGCTCGTCCTCCGGCGACGATCGCTTCGAAGAGTTGCTTGACGCCGCCGTAGATACTGCGTGCCACGGGAACCCGGGACAGCATCCGTTCCCAACCCCGCACCAATTCCTGGCCAAAAAAATGACGCACGATGACGCCCGACAGCAAGATGACGATAAAAGTAAACAGGGCGCCGACTAGAGGAGGGAACTCGATCGGTTGCTCCAGCGCTGGAAACAACCAGCTCACCACCCGGGGCAGCAGCAAATTGTCGAGCCGTTGGACGATCCACGCGATTGCCCAGAAGGTGATGCCAATGGGCGCAAAGGCCACCAGCCCGGCGACAAAGTAGAGCCGCGTCGCGGTCCAGATCGCATTCCAGGCGCGGCTGATGATGTTGCGGGACTGTGGGGTCTTGTCGTCAGCCAAGTTTGAACTCTCGATTTTCGCTGCTCAATCTCACGCAGAGCGTTGAGCAGATGATGGAGGAGAAATAATTTATCTCAACAGTTTTCATCTCGACAACTTTTATCTCAACAACACGTCACACACATTGCGGACCAGTTTCACGAGCTTGCCGAATGCGTTGTGGTGAATGTTGCGGCGAAGCGCGACGAGAAGTTTGCGTTCGAGAGTATGCCGCGTTGCCTTGGGACGCTTGGCCGGCTTCGCCCCGAGTTCGATGGCATTGAGTTCCGCCGTGATCTGGGCGCGCGAAAACCCCCAGGTCTCGAGGTCGTCGTCCAGCAGTGCGCCGAGAATGTCGTGGCACTGGGCGACTTTGTCTGGACGCCCCGTCATGGCGTGGGCCCATTTGGCCAGGGATGCCGTCGTGGGTCGCGACTCTTTGGCCACAGTCATCGGATCGCCTAGACCACGAGCCGCAGTTTTGACGCCCCCGGTCTGGTCCCCGTAGTTCACCATGCCGGGTTCGAAGGGAATGCCGAGGTAGCCGCAAAGCTGCTCCATCTGGGTATCGGGATCGCTGACCAGTTCTTCGTAGTGGATCGCGTGCAGATCGACCGGTTGCTCCCGCACGAAGCGTGCAATCGCCGGGACATAGCGCTCGAGCAGCGGATTGTGGTTGTGCGCGACCTCGTGATCACCGTCGAAGAATGACGTCACGAATGAGGACCAGATCGCCATCGGGTGACGCATCAGCACGACGAACTTGGCCTTGGGGTAGAGGCGGGCGGCGAAGTCGAGGATCAGTGAATAGGCCGGAGTCTTGTCGAGCAACAGTTCTCGGCCAGAGGGCGCGAGGAGCTTTGAGTAGACGGAGTCGGTGTAGCGTCGCAGGGATTCGAGGTAGTCCGCCTCGCCTTGCGGCAGGTCCGCAACCAGTTCGCGAATACCCGCCCGGGCAATGACCGGGTCATAGGGCGCCTTCTCGACGCTTTCGTAGTAGCCCAGATGTGCGAGTGGGGTGAGGAGGTGGGGTTCCGCCGGCGCGTGAATCTTGGAGTGCGCACCCAGCATCTGCGTCAGCAGCGTGGAACCCGAACGCGGGGGCCCAATCAAAAATACGAGTCGGTCTTCCACCTCGTTCAGCATACCTTGTCTCGACATCCTGTGGGGCTCTTCGGTTCAGGATCGAGAACGCCGGAACGTCATTTCCTCGCGCAGCCTAGAGCAGGCCCGACACCCTGTTCATGATTGCGCTGAGGCGTCGGGTCGAAATGCGCAGCATGGCGCTGCCCAGGCGGTACCCGAGCCACGGCTTGGCGGTCCGAATATATTGGAACGCTTGCCTGTCGATCTCGAGCAGCCGGACATCCGTCGCGGTGGTGGCGCTCTCGGCGTGGGGGACGTCGGCGAGAATGGGAAGGCCGCCAAAAAACTGACCGGGTTGCAGCCGCTCGAACTCCACATCCCGCGCATCGCGGACACGAAATTCAAGCGTGACCGTTCCTTCGATCAGCAGGTAGATGCTGTCCTGTCCCGGCTCGTTGGTATTTTGGCGGTAGAGACTGTGGCCGATGGGAATGTCTCGATAGCGGGTCATCTGCGACAGGCTCATCGCATCGTCGAGCCCGAGTTCGTGGAATTCCGACTTCTCGAGCAGAAAGCGCGCGAGATATTTCCCGCTTTCGAGCACGAAGTCCCAGATGCTGTCCAGATCCGATTCGCTCAGATACTCGAATGAAATGCCGGTGAGCATCAATTCGGCGCAAGGTTCTTCTCGCTGCCAACAGCCGGCACAGCTCAGTGTCAAGGAACTGCGATCTGGCAGCATGATGACGATCTGGTTGATGCTCTTGATATTGAACGGTGAAGCGGTCGCAATGCATGTACCGCCGACGCTCAGATCCCGGGTGCGCCCGGGCAGGCCCCCCGGAAATTCGCTCGAGCGAAGCTCCACCGGAAGGTCCGCTCCTACACGTGGAGTGACGCGCGCCTCGAGGGGGTCTTATGTACGATTGCCGCGGAACGACGGACTCGTATTGCCGGAACCTCCGAGAGCTTGATCGGTCAACATGCACTTGCGCTTGAAGATTGTGATCACTCTGTACGAACAAGAGGCTGGGGCCGAGAGCAGCTTGCAGGCCGACGTTCCGTCCAGATCAAATCGGGACTGTTCGCGACCGATGAGATGACCAGGGTCCGGCGAGGCCGGATGGAATGGGAGCAGGAGTCAGGTGACAGAGCGAGTTGAGCGGTCGGGAATTGCGCTACAGGGCACCGAGTGGTTGCTCCTCATCGCCTTGATCGCGGCGTTTGCTCCGGCCCTGGTCGCACTCTCGGATGTATGGAGCCGCTACGACTACTACTCGCACGGGTACATGGTCCCGCTCGCTGCCCTGTGGGCCGCCACGGCTCAGCGCAAGGTTTTGCCACGGCTGCCCGTCGAGCGCAGCCTGCTCGGGGGCGTGCTGCTCGGGTTCTGTCTGATGCTGTATCTGGTGGGCCTGTTTGCTTCGATCGTATCGCTGCAAGGGCTGGCCCTCGTTCTCAGCGTTGCCTGCGCGGTCTACTTCGCCCGGGGGCGCGCCTGGCTGCGGAGTCTCAGTTTCTCCATCTCGTATCTGATCTTCATGGTTCCCGTGCCGCAAAGCCTCATCACACCTTTTATCGCCAAGTTGCAGTTACTGGTGAGTGGTGCCGCCATCCGCGTGGTTCACAGCATGGGGATGTCGGTCTATCGAGACGGCAACGTCATGCACTTGCCGGGGGGCGAATCCCTCTTTGTCGCCGAAGCCTGTAGTGGCATCACGTCGATCCTGACCCTGGTGCCACTGGCGGTATTCCTGGCTTACTTCACGCAACCGAATTGGTCTCGACGGCTCGCGCTTGTGGTCGCCGTCGTTCCGCTGGCCATGCTCGGCAATCTGACGCGGGTGGTTCTCACGATCTACGTTGCGCGGCACTATGGAAGCGAAGTAGCCACGGGCGGCATTTTCCACGAATCGGCCGGAATTCTTACCTACGTTCTCGGTTGCTTCGCCCTGTTGGCGATCGGGGGTCTGATGACCCGAGTGCTGCCCACGTATAAAAGCCATACACCGCAATGAGTTCGGAAACGGAGCTCAGCAAAAAGGTGAAGTCGATGGCGCTCGCTCTCGGCGCCGATCTGGTGGGGATCTGTGCCGCCCGCGCAACTCCGGAGAGTCGGCAGCTCGGCAGTTGGCTGGCTCGAGGGTATGCGGGGACGATGGACTACCTCGCCCGCACAGCGGAAAAACGGCAAGACCCCGAGAAGTTGTTCGAAGGCGCCCAGAGCATGATCGTCATTGGGATGACGTACGACCCGGCGCCGGCCCCCGGAGCCGGCGAACCCGATCTCCCGGCCCAGCCCGATGACGCTCGCGGCAGGGTGGCCCGCTACGCCGTGGGCGATGACTACCACGAGGTTTTGGCGGACCGATTGCACGCGCTTGCGGCGGGCATCGAGGCACTCGTCGAAGCACCGGTTTCGAGCCGGGTCTACGTCGATACCGGCCCAGTCATCGAGCGGGTTGCCGCGGCCTATGCGGGAATTGGCTGGGTGGGGAAGAACACCTGCCTGATTCATCCCGACCTGGGCTCGTATCTTTTTCTGGGCGTTCTCGTGACCGGCCTGCAACTCGATTTCGACGTGCAGACCGAGGACCTGTGCGGCACTTGTACGGCGTGTCTCGATGCATGCCCGACCGACGCCCTCGAGTCGCCTCGCGTATTGAACGCGACTCGCTGCATTTCCTACACGACCATCGAGGACCCGGGCCCGATCCCCGAAGCACTCCGCCGTGCCCACGGCGATCTGGTGTACGGCTGCGACATTTGCCAAGAGGTGTGCCCCTGGAATTCTAGACGCGCCCGTTCGTGGCCGGACGATCCCCTCGGCTTGCATGCCCGGTTGGAAGCTCGCGACGAATGGGCCAGCCCAACGCTTGCCTGGATTCTCGATCTCGACGAAGCCGCCTGGCAGCGGGCGACCCGCGCGAGTGCAATGCGCCGCAGCAAACGCCGAGGTCTGCTCCGCAATGCGCTGGTGGCCGCGGGGAATTCCCAGGACCTGTCGCTTCGGCCCCAGGTCGAGAGGTTGGCCGCCGGGGACGATCCATTGCTGGCCGAGCACGCCCGCTGGGCGATCGAGCAATGGAATGGCACCGGTGCTTGAGTGAACTCAGTCGGGCTTGCGCGCCAGCAACCGGGCGGTGATATCGGGAGGCGTCCCGGCGTCGGGGCCTTCTCGATACGAGATGACTTCGAGGTTGGGAAACAGCGCCGGTAGCTCGTCCGGTTCGAGAAAGAACTCTTTGCGCCGCGGTCCCCGCCCGGTCTCTCGATGCGCCAGGGCAAAGGTTTCGTAGAGCAGGATGCCTCCCGGGCGCAGCGCTTCTTCGATTGCCGCGGCGAGCGGCCGGAACAGAAAGCGAAACACGAGGATTGCTCCGCAACTCCCCGGTCGCACTGGGATTCCGTGCTGGGTTTCCAGATCGCAGCGCACCGTGGTGACTTTGTCGCCGAGCTGCCGGGCCCCGGCTTCCAGTTCTCTCAAATGGTCGCGGTTTCGGTCCAATCCCAGCACGGGGATGCCGGCCTTCGCCAACAACAGGGTGTGGCGTCCGCTCCCACAGGCCAGGTCGACTACCCGGCCCTTCAGGGCGGCAGCCCGAACCTCTTCGATGTGCTCAGTCAACAATATGGAGGCTTTGGCCAGGGGCGTATTGGGGCTCACGCTCGATCCAGCAGCGCCGCCATGCGTTCCGGATGGTCGGTCACGAGCCCGTCTACACCGAGGGCGAGCAGACGGCGCATCGCGTCCGGCTCGTTGATGGTCCAGACATGCACCGCGATCTCGGCGTCGTGGGCGAACTCGATCAGTTCCCGAGTGACCAGGGGCCGGTCAGCGAACTCCTCCGGGATCTGCAGGGCCATCACATCCTCAGGCGCTTTTTTTCTTTCGATGGCGGCCCGCACCACTGAGAGAACGTCAGCCGTCGAAGCTCCGATTGCGAAGCGGCTACCCCGGGTGCTTCGTTCCCGCCGCAGCTCGAGCATGATCGGATTTTCGCCCGCGGTGAGCAGGGTGCGGCTGGCGCGATCAAATTTCTCGACCAGTTCGATCACCCGACCGACCAGATTCACGGGGTTGGCTTTGATCTCGAGATTGAAGTGGGCGTCCGGAAACGCCTCGAATGCCTGTTCGAGAGTCGGGATGCAAACGCCTTGCCCGCGTTGAGGAAAGCTCTTGCCAGCGTCCGTACTGAAGTAGTGCCCGGCGTCGAGCTCGCGAAGTTGATCGAGAGTGAGATCTTCAACCTGGGCCGTCCCTTCGGTGACGCGGCCGACGTAGGGATCGTGGATCAGGACCGGCACGCCGTCCCGGGTCGCGTGAATGTCGCTCTCCAGAATTTCGGCTCCGAGGGCCAGGCCCTTCGCGAACGAGACCAGCGTGTTCTCCGGCGCGCTGCCGGCGGCGCCCCGGTGACCGATGATGACCGGGTGCGAAACGTCAAAGAAGGCGTGTGGCATGTGGGTCCTAGGTTATCATCTTCCTCCCCATGTCGGTTCTGACCCGCGACGTCATCCTCGAAGAGATCGCCGCAGGGCGTTTGAAGATCACACCACTCGAAGAGAGCCAGGTGGGCACGGCATCAATCGACCTGACCCTCGGTGACGAAATCCGGCAGATCATTCCGGTGGCGGGCGCCATCGACATCGTCGAAGACACCGACTACCGCCAGCACACCCAGGTCGTTTCCCTCGACTCGCCGTACGTCCTTCACCCCGGTGAGACGATTCACGGCATCACCCGCGAGTTGGTGGAACTGCCACCGAACCTGTGCGGCTTTCTCGAGGGGCGAAGTCGCTATGCCCGACTCGGCTTGATGATCCACGTGACCTCGGCGCTGGTGCAGCCAGGCGTCTGCAACCGCCAGGTTCTCGAACTGAGCAACGTTTCGAGTCAGCCGCTCCGCATCCACGCCGGAGTTCGGATCTGCCAGTTGGTCGTGATGCGCACCGAGGGCCAGGCGACCTACGCTGGGCGATTTTCGAATCAACACGAAGTCTGACCCGTGCGAGCCGTCGTCCAACGAGTGAGTTCAGCCCGCATCGCGGTGGATGAAGAAACCGTCGGTGAAATCGGACCGGGGCTGTTGGCGCTGGTAGGGGTCGGGCGCGAAGACGACTTGTCCGACGCTGAGGAATTGGCCAAGAAAATTGTCCATCTCAGAGTCTTCGCCGATGCGGACGGTCGCATGAATCGCTCGCTGCTCGACTGCGGGTACAGTCTCGCGTTGGTCTCTCAATTCACCCTCTACGGCGATGCGCGGAAGGGACGCCGTCCGTATTTCGGTGCCGCCGCCCCCCCCGAGGTTGCCGCTCCTTTGATCGAGAGTTTGGCGACCGCAGTCCGCTCGCTCGGGGTTCAGGTCGCATGTGGGAGGTTTCAGGCCCACATGGATGTAAGCCTGGTGAACGAGGGCCCAGTGACCATTCTGCTCGATACCAAAAGACTTTTCTGACGTAATTGAACGTCCTGCTGCTTGCCCTCGTCTCAGCAAAGCGTCAGAATTCCAGTTGGGGGGTCGATTCCAACTGCGAGTGCGTATTTTCACGCACGCCAACTTTTCAAACGTAAAGTCGGCGAACGCAGTTTGATTCGGTTCAGCTTCGGCATCTGGCACTCGGTTGGAGAATTCTGACCGGGCCAAATGCAGGGGCAAAGCAGATCGGCGTCATCACACGCTGTTGTGACGCGCCATTGTGCGAACAATGAACGAGAGGAGAACCAAGCCAGTGAGTTTAAAACTGAAATCGACTGCGACACGTACGGCGAATCCGGGCAGCAGAGCCGGACGCCGTTTAATGATGAGCCTGCTCGTGTGTGTGGCGCTCGCGGTGACCCCGGCGACGGCTCTGGCCGCAGGGGAAGGCGAAACCATGGTGAGAGAGGCGGGCATAGGTATGGGAACCGCGGTGGCGAGCCTGATCTACGCCCCCCTAAAACTCGTCTACGCGTTTGGCGGGATGGTGGTGGGTGGCCTGGCCTGGGTTTTTTCAGGGGGCGATCCCAGCGTCGCAAACATCGTTTTGACCCCGTCCGTGCGCGGTGACTATGTGATCTCGCGGAAACAACTTCTCGGTGAGCAGGAGATCGAGTTCTTTGGACGGCGGCCCCGACCTACCAGCGATGAAGGCTGGGACGAAATGCCGGTCGGCTCGGAAGTCGCATCGGCCTCTGCGTCGCGCTGGTAGCTGTCGCGCGGGTAGCATTGGCGAGCGCGACCGGCGAGGGAAGACAAACTCGCGGGTCGCGCTCGTTGCCGTTTTACTCGCTGTTACTTTTTGATTTGTGGAGGAGTGATGGCGGGGGTTCTGCAACAGTCTGCCAGGCCGGCGATGCAAGTA